>JAIMBJ010000001.1 GCA_023511455.1 Bacillota bacterium | reverse complement strand
TACTGGGCGACGAACGACTTGGGGATGACCGCAACGCAGCGGGCGCAGTTGGCGGGGCAGGGCTGGGGCATAGAGGTCTACCATCGGGCGTTGAAGCAGTGCTGTGGGGTGGAGAAGGCCCAGGTTCGTAAGGCAGTGGCAGTGATGCGCCATTTGCCATTGGCTTTGAGGGCATTTTTACGGCTGGAGGTTTATCGTTTGCGGACAGGGGTGAGTTGGTATGAGGCGAAGTTGTCTCTGCTTCGGGAAGCGATAAGAGCTTTTCTGGCTCATCCCACCTATGACCTCAATCCAACTGCGTAAGTCCTACGGAGATTGGAAAGCCTCCTCCGAAAGCCCTCCATGAATATTGCCGATTCGAGAGGAGGATTTGGTTGGGTCGTGACCGAAATACTTCCGAAGTATCTCCCGCAACTGGGCACCATAACTCTTTACCGTGCCCCCCGAAAGCGACAGCGCCTGTGCTATCTCCGCATACGTGTCCCCCTGCAGGCGCAACCGTAGCACCTCGCGCAGTCGGCCGGGCAAAAAAGCCATGAACCGTCCGCACTCCACCGCATCGATTGCCATCTCTTCGACATCGCATGGAGGGACGCAACGCTGCGGTTGCGACTCTGTCAACACGGCGATTTTCCATACACCCGCCACCTCTGGGCAAACAGGAATCGCGTCTCATCGTGTATAATGCCCTCTCTCGGAGGCGAAAATGCGCGCGGAATGCCCGCCCAACCTGTCTTTTTCCCGAAATGTCCTGCACCAGATGGAAGCCTCATGCCGTCGGGAGTGGCTGTTGACCAACGGCATCGGGGGTTTTGCGTGCGGCACTATCGCCGGATTGCGTACCCGACGCTATCACGGGTTGCTCACGGCTGCCACTCCGCCCCCGACCGGCAGGGTGCTGGTGCTGGCGGAGATAGAAGCATGGCTGGAGGTGGATTCCCAGACTTACCCCCTGTCCAGCCACCTCTATCATGGAGCCATCCACCCGGGCGGCATCCACCATCTGCAACGGTTTAGCCTCCATCCCTGCCCCACGCATCTCTATACGGCTGGCAAAGCGGTCGTCCAGCGACAGGCCTGGCTGGTTCGCCATCACAACGCGGTCGCCGTCCGTTACACCCTTGTGTCGGGAAGGAAATCGGCAGGGCTTCGCCTGATACCGCTGTTCGCCTGCCGGGACTATCATTCCCTCACCCACGCCAACAACGTCATGGACCCTTACGCCGAGCAGGTCGCTCCCGGTTGCTACCGCCTGAACCCTTATCCGGGCTTTCCATCCGTCTTCCTGTACGCAGGCAGTGCCTCCTTTATCCCCTATCCTGACTGGTACTACGCCTTCCACTATCCGGTAGAGGCAGAACGAGGTCTGGACAGCGCGGAAGACCTGTGGACGCCCGGCACGCTGGTTTGTGACCTGCAGAGGGGACAAAGCGCGGTCATCGTGGTATCGCTGGAGCCTCTCAAACAGATACCCACAGAGCCTCCCGAAGAGCAGGAGGTGCCGTCGCCGTTTTGCGAGCACCCGCTGGCTAGCGCGCTGTGGTGCGCCGCGGAGCAGTTCGTCATCCGTCGCCCACAGGGAACCAGCATCATCGCTGGCTATCCCTGGTTCACCGACTGGGGGCGGGATACCATGATTTCCCTGCGCGGCATCCTGCTGGTGCGCCGTCGTTACGACGAGGCACGAGAGGTACTGAGCCTTTTCGCGAGACACCTGCGCGATGGATTGATACCGAACCGCTTCCCCGATGCGGGCGAGGAACCCGAATACAACACTGCCGACGCCACGCTGTGGTTTGCGTGGATGGCGGAATGCTACCGGCAGGAAACCGGAGACGAGTCATTCTTCAGGGAGGAGATATATCCCCGTCTGCGAGAGTGCCTGCAAGCATACCGCGAGGGCACGCGCTTCGGCATTCGGATAGACCCTGCCGATGGTATCCTGCGTGTGGGTGAACCCGGCTGGCAGGTGACGTGGATGGATGCGAAGGTGGGCGACTGGGTGGTGACGCCGCGCGAGGGCAAGCCGGTGGAAATCGCTGCCCTGTGGCTGCAGTTTCTGGACGTGCTGTGCGAGGCGGCACGTCGCTACGCCGATGCCACCACCGCCCGAGAGGCTGAAGACCTGATCAGACAGGCACGTGAGTCTTTCATGAGCAAGTTCTGGATACCGCAGCTGCAATACCTCGCCGACGTGGTGGACGACAGAGGCAGGCAGGACCCCCGTCTGCGCCCTAACCAGTTGATTGCGCTGGCAATTCCTCAGCCCCCCGTGCCCCGCGACCTGGCAAAGCACATCGTGCGCACGATAGAAAGGTATCTATTGACGCCCTACGGGTTGCGCACGCTTGCGCCCTTTGACCCTGATTATCGCGGGCGCTACGAGGGGGATGTCATCGCCCGCGACGGCGCGTACCATCAGGGCACGGTATGGACATGGTTGCTGGCAGCGTACGCAGATGCCTTGCTTTTTACCACCGGCAGAACGCCAGCCACGCTTTCACGTCTGCGCAGTTTACTGAAACCCTTCGAGAAGCACCTGCGCGAGGCGGGTCTGGGCACGGTATCCGAAATCTTCGACGGTGACCCGCCCCACCATCCGCGCGGTTGTTTCGCGCAGGCGTGGAGCGTCGCGGAGCTGCTGCGGATATGGCACATGACCTGCCGCTAGCCAACGCGACGCAGGATACACAGCGGCGTTTGCTGACTGCCCTGCCCCAGCGGGTTATCGCGGAACAATTCCACCGCCAGTGCGCGGTTCAGCCCATGGCTCGCGCCGAGTACCTCCACGCCCAAATCGTTGGCGTCCACGATAGCCACCGGCACTCCCAGCTCGTCCGCAAGGCGCTGAGCCACCTTGTTCGGGTTCTTCGGAGCAAGGGAGGCGTAACGGTTATATGGAGGCAGGGTATAGGGGGTGGGGCCGTCTATCGCTGCCACGTTGCGTCCGGCAACGCGGTAGAACATGCCGCGAATGCCGAGCGGTTTGGTCACTGCTGCTACCGCAGCCGCCAGCAGGATACGCCATACCCCTGCCTCGCGCAGTGCCAGCTCCATCGTGACCGGACTGCCGATGCCGATGCCGTGCGGGGTTTTGGTCACAAACCGGCTCAGCCACCGCGCCAGAGGACGGGGCTGAATTTCCTCTACCGGAAACGCACGCTTCTGGCAAATCGCCACAACCTTCTCGCTGATTACCAGAATATCGCCCTGTTGAAGGTGCGGCGCGGCATATTGTCGCACGACCTCCGCGATGTCTTCCCCCGGCTGCACCACGTGGGTGCGCACCGGGTAACGCGCCCAGACCCGCCCTTCAAACGTGCGCGTAAGTTCTTTACCAGGATTCGGTGACCATTGCATGGCTACATACCTCTCTGGATACGCCTTGCGTCTTGCATTGTATTGCGTTGTCCAAAACGAAAGGAACCTGCACCTGCAGTTTGGCATCTATATAGTGGTTAGTTGTCACTGGCGCACGGCTTCAGCCTTGGGCTGGCTCCCCGTGACATTACTGGTTTATCCCGGTTCGCGTTCCGAAACCGAAAAGTTGCTGTGGAACGCGCACTGATTGTGGAATATTCCCTGTGGAGGCGGCGCGAAAAACGGAAAGGAGCTAAAAGGAGCAGATGAGTACCATGGCTACACCGAAGCACAAAGGTTCTGATGAGCGCTCGGTTAAGCTGACGAAGCGCGAGATCGAGGTGCTGTCGCTGATTATCGAAGGTCGTTCCAGCAAGGAAGTGGCCGACCTTCTGTTCGTCAGCAAGCGCACCGTGGACTTCCATCTCGCCAACATTTACGACAAGCTGCAGGTATCGAACCGCGTTCAGGCTTTCCGGCGTGCCGCCAGCCTCGGTTTGATACCTTTCGATACCCAGAAACCCCCTTATGCCGAGTCCTAACAGCTCCCTTCAGCAGCCTTTGCGATGAAGCAGTGACCGGTTGATGCCGGTCACTGTTGCCTTCGATAGGCACGCACCATCTCCACGAAATAACAATGTAGCCGCAGGTCATCCGTCAGCTCCGGATGAAACGCGCCGCCCAGCAGGTTGTTCTGCTGTACCAGTACGATTTTGCTGTCCAGACTTGCCAGCACCTCCACGCCTTCGCCGGTTCGGGTCACATACGGCGCACGAATGAACACCGCGCGAATGGGAGGGTCGCCCAGTTTGGGCACAGGCAGGTCTATCTCAAAGCTATCCACCTGCCTGCCGAAAGCGTTTCGCGCCACCGCCACATCCAGTAAACCCAGCCGGGGCTGCTGGGGATAGCCCTCAATCTCATGCGCCATCACAATCAAGCCTGCGCAGGTACCGTATACCGGCATCCCTGCCCTGGCACGTTGCTGCAGCACCGCATCGATGCCATACCGCTGCATCAACTTCATGATGGTCGTGCTCTCGCCGCCTGGGATGATTAAGCCGTCCACCTCCTGCAACTGCTGCGCCGTGCGAACCTCCTTACCATTCACCCCGCACCGCTCCAGCATCCGCAGGTGCGCCTCGAAGTCACCCTGCAGCGCAAGCACGCCGATAGTTACACTCTCCGTGGTATCCGTCCGTGTCACCGCTAAGTTGTGTTCCTCCATCGCTTCAGAAGAGCAGGCTGTCCTCCTGTGCTCCTTCACAAACCTGCTTGCTCATTTCCGCCAAAAGCCTCTTTCTGAGCACGTCGATCGGCTGAAGTATACCCGTTGCAACATCGTGAAAGTACCAGTGTTCCCAGCCGTTGCATGGTGCGCCAGTAAGGAGTTTGCCCATCTGGTGGATGGAGCCTTCGCACTGGCCCAGACGAATGTGTCCATTCGCCAACACCATCGCCGTCGCCTCGCGCCTGCCCTTGAAGAAAAGTAGGTCACCCGGGCGCAGGTAGCCGTTTTCCAGCAGCGCGCCGAACGGAACCCGCGCTTGCGACCGGATTTTAGGTGTCACCGGTTCTACCGCCTCCAACAGCGCAGGCACCACTTGTGCGATTCGCTGTTCGGCAATCTGCGCATAGCGCGGGTCACGCTCGATGCCGATCCAGTGACGTCGCAGCCGTTTGGCGACCGCCCCTGTGGTACCGGTGCCGAAAAAGGGATCGAGAACGACGTCGCCCACATTGGTGCTGGCGAGAATCAGCCGGTAAAGTAGCGCCTCTGGCTTTTGGGTGGAATGGGCTTTCTCCCCGTTGATGCGAATACGCTCTTGCCCTGAACAGACAGGCAGGTACCAGTCGCTGCGCATCTGAAGGTCGTCGTTCAACGCCTTCATATCGTGATAGTTAAAGGTGTATTTCGCCCCCTTTACCTTTTGGGCCCAGATTAGCGTCTCGTGCGCGTTGGCAAAACGCACTCCCCGAAACTGCGGCATCGGGTTGGTCTTCACCCACACGATGTCGTTCAGAATCCAGTAGCCTAAGTCCATGAGAATCTTGCCAATACGGTAGATGTTGTGGTACGTGCCAATGACCCAGATAGTGCCCGTGTCCTTCATCACCCGTCTGGCAGCGGATAGCCACGCCTCGGTGAATCGGTCGTATTCGGCAAGGCTCTGGAACCGGTCCCATTCGTCGTCAACGCCGTCCACCCGCGTCATGTTGGGGCGGTACAACTCCTGATGGATTTGCAGGTTGTAAGGAGGGTCGGCAAAGACCATATCTACGGACTGTGCTGGCAGCTCGTGCATGACCTGCACACAGTCGCCCGACAGTATCTGGTCTAGCGGCAATCCCTCCATCTGGCTATTGCGCCTTCCTCCCTAACGCTGAATAGACACAGGACCGAACACCGGCACTGCCATGTCCGCCTCATCGACCACATTGCAGTATGGGTCGATGCCAAAGCCGTACCACAGATAAGCGTTCTGCGGACAGGGCTCGGTCAGATGCAGCAGGATGTCCGTCGGCGAAGCTTTGTCCACCTCCATCTTGTAAATGATACGGTATGGATGGTTTTCTTCGGTGCGGATGGAGAAGCCCGTCACCCGTCCGGGCGCGGTGAGTTTGCCGTTCACGTCCGCAAAGCGCACGCGGATGCGAGTGCCTTCCGGATTGTCCACAAAAGCCCCTATCAGGCGAGGTCCCTTCTGAATGTCGCTTCGCCCGAACAGTTCCCTCAGGGCGATATGTGCCAGACGCCTGCCGAGACGCTTCAGACCCTGCGTGCCGATATGTATCAGGTCGTCCAGTTCCAGGTCTACCGACGCCACCACGGCGGTATTCGGTATCTCCTCTGCGAGCCTGCGCTGTACGTCTTGTGCCTGATTCCACGCGAGCTCCCCCTCTAGGGGCATGGCGACGACAAACCGCCCGATTTGCACCGTATAGAAGGACAGGTTGGGGTCGCCAAAATCGGCGCGAACGCTTTCCACGATGCGGGTGAACCGCTCCGCGAAAAGAGGGACATCGTTGGGGTTGGCGTCGCTTTCCCCCTGATACCACAGCAGCCCCTTCACTTTACCCCCTACCGCCTTGACTCGCCGCAGCATCGAACCGTACAGCGACCCTCCGCCCAGATGCGCCAGGTCCGGGCTCCATTGCGACATAGACGTGCCGCCATGCGCACAGGGAACCAGCCCTACTGGCACACCGGTGGCTTCCACCATCGCTTTCGCAAACGGTAAACCCAGTCCTGCGCCCTTGCTGCGGGTGCGGTGCCACTCGGCGTGCATTTCGGAAGTAGGCGGTACGCCTTCCGGATGATGCACCGGGTCTATGGAACAGCACAGCCAGTGAAGCGGTTCCCGCGCCGCTTCCCAGCTTTCCGCCATGGTGTAGCTGTGCACCAGCGGGTGGGGTTGCTCCACATCTATCAAATCGCCGACCCCTTCCATATTCGACTGCCCCGCAAGCACCCACAGGTCGCCCACCAGCAGTTCCTTGACTTCGGCAGTTTGCTGCGGCTGGTGACGCAGGCGAAAGCGCAGGGTATAGGGTCCGCCTGTCTTCAACTGCACCGATGCTTGCCATCGCGGACCTTCCGCTTGTCCGCACGCACTCCAGTCGTGCAACAGGCTCTCGCCCTGCACGATTTGTGCTTCCACCACATCCGATGCCTCTGGCGCGCAGGCGCCGGTGATAGCCACAACAGCCTCGTCATTCGTACCGCGCTGGAAGACCTGATAATCGGTCGCCCCCTGCTCTATCCGCAACATATCCTTCTCTACTCCTCCACAAATCCGTGCTCGATTGTTTCTTCCACCAGAAACACCTGTATCCCTGCAGCTGCACACCGCCTTGACGTTCCTGCGAGAAAGGTGTATCTTAAACGAGGAAAGGAGCATCCATGCCCGAAGCGACTCTCCTCAAAAAGCTGCAAATCCTGGCACAATTGACACGGCAGCTGCAGGAATACGGGATACGTCCTGTGCTGGTGGGTGGAACCGCGCTTGAGGTGTACACTGCTGGGGCGTACGCGACCGGAGACATGGACATTGTAGTTGCCAATAGAGATGTGGCTGTACATGCGCTTCACGAGATGGGCTTTCAACCACACGGACGGCACTGGTTTCATGCTCAGTGGGAAATCGCCGTAGAGATACCTGACACAGATTTGGCTGGCGATTACGGTCGGTTACTGGAGCTGGAGATTGCAGACGGCGAAGTTGTGTATTGCATCGGCGTTGAAGACCTGCTGATAGACCGTCTAAACGCGGCGGTTCACTGGCAGTCTTCCGAAGATGCGAGATGGGCGAAGAACCTGCTACGTAACCACGCCACTCGATTAGACTGGGACTACTTGTGGCGACGTGCCCGTGAGGAGGGAACCGTGCAGATGCTGGAAGCACTCTGGCAGGAGGTGCAACGGGACGATGCGGCGTATGAAGCTGAGTGACCTGCAGGCGCAGAAGCGGCAGATATTCATCGAGATGATGCAACGTGGCGCGCTGAAACGCATGCCCCGCACCCGTCCCCGCGATCCGGAAGAGGAGCAGGTGCTGAACCGTCTGGCGCATCTGCGCTGGAATCGCTGGCTGCAAAACGGTACGCTGGTCATCCTGGCGCCGCGGCGATGGCGATTGAACCTGCCCCCAGAGAACGATTAGTCTACCTCCCCAGCGTACGCTGCAAGAACTGCAGAGTGATTTGCCATGCTTTCTCTGCAGCCTCACGGTTGTAACCCTGCTGGTTGTTGGGGTTGGCGAAAGCGTGTCCGGCATTAGGGAACACGTGGATGTCCACCCTCTTGCGCAGGCGGCGCATCTCACTTTCAAACGCGCGTACGAGCTCCACCGGAATGCCGCGGTCGCGGTCGCCGAAAATGCCGAGTACCGGACAGGTGATGCGCTGCAACGCGGCTTCATCGGTCAGTAACCGACCGTAATAGATGACACACGCGCCCAGCTGCGGCTGGTTTATTGCCAGCGTCAGCGCCCAGCTGCCTCCCATGCACCAGCCGATGACTCCCAGACGCTTTCTGCGCGTCTGTGGCAGGCGGCGCAAATACTGAAAGCCTGCCTGGAGGTCGCGAAGGGCGCGGTCCTCCGGCAGCCCGCGGCTCAGCTCGTGCGCCTCCATAACCTCGGTGGTCACCCTGCCACGATACAGGTCTACCGCCAGCGCCACGTACCCCTCCTTCGCCAGAGCATCCGCCTGCTGCTTCACCCAATCGTTTAGCCCCCACCACTCATGTATCACCAGCAAGCCCGGAACCGGTTCCCTGCGCTTCGGAGCTGCCAGATACGCCCGAACGGTGTCTCCATTGCTTTTGAATTGCACGGTACGAACTTCTATTTGCTCAGGCATCCTACCCACTCCTTTCATTCACCAAATTCGCCATCGGACCTGGCAAACCCCTTCTTGACGCTCTCGCTTGAACCTGTTAGAATAACAAGCAGGCAAATTCTACGGGAGCACAAGGTTCCGCATGGCGGTGGAAGAAGAGGAGATCACCCTACCCGACCTGCTCGGCATTATCTGGCAGCGCAAGTGGACAGTGGCAACGGTCACTCTGCTTTGTGTTCTTATCGGCGTGCTGGCGACATGGCTGCCCAAACCGGTGTACGAAGCATCCTCGACTCTGCTATTCCCAGCGGGTGGAGCGTCTCCCCTCGCGGGGATTGCGCAGTCGTTTGGTATTAGCCTGCCATCCGGTGGCACAGCGCCGTTGAAGATGTATCGCGCGGTGCTGGAGAGCGCGCGCCTGCGAGAGATGATTTCGCAGGAAACGGGCATCAAAGCGAAGAAGTTACAGTCCATGACGACCGTCAAAGACGATGCGCAGGCAAGCCTCATCACCGTGTTGGTCAGGCATGAGGACCCCGCCACGGCGCAGAAGGTGGCACGGCTCTATATCCGCTCGCTGGCTCAGCTGAACAAAGAACTGAACCTGCCGATAGTGCGCAATCAGGTGGAGTTTCTGGAGAGAGAGCTGTCTTCGCGCACGAAACAACTCCGCGAAGCAGAAACTCGGCTGCTGGAGTTCCAGCGTCGGATGGTCGGGGAAGGCGGTGCACCTTCGTCAGCGGGCACTTCTGTACCAACGCGAGGAATAGCCGGGCTGCCTTCGCTACGTGTGTCTGGCGGGGCATCAGGATTTGACACAGCCTACCTGCAGCAGTTAAACTCTGCACGATTGCAGCTGAATCAGGTACAGCAACAAATCGCCGCCGCGCGCGAGGCGGCACAGCGCGTGGCACAATCAGCGACAGAACTGCCTGCGGACCTTCCGCCCGCTGCACCATGGCGGGCGAAACTCACCGAACTGGAATACGAACTTCGCGTTGCCGAACTGACCTATGGTCCCGATGCGCCGAATGTCGTGAAGTTGAGGAGAGAGATCGAACTGACCCGCCAGCAGCTGCGCAGAGAGATTGAGAACTACTTGAAGGCGGTGAATATGAACGTGGACCCCAATCTGGCTCCACTGGAACTGCAGCGGGTGGGGCTGGAAGCGCAGGTCAATGCCCTGCAACAATTAGCAGCGCGTGCGCCAGAGGATACCCTGCAGATGCAGCGTTTAGCCCGTGAAGTGTCTACCTTGAACGAGTTGGTGCAGCAGCTGCGCGTGGCTTTGGAGCAAGCGCGCATGGAGATGTCTCGCGACCCCAACCGCTGGGAGGTGCTGGAAGACGGACGCTTGAAGGAAGAACCGGTGAATAAGCGGTGGAAGCTCAACATCGCGCTCGCGCTGGCAGGTGGATGGATATTGGGCGTTTTGCTCGTTGTGCTTACCCTTCCCCGTGGTGAACGACGGCAGTGATGGGCTGATGCACACTCTGTTGCGTCATAGCGCGATTTATCTCATTGCCCGCGGGGTGCCGGGAGCAATTAACTTCCTGGCTATCGCTATCTACACTCGTCTGCTTTCCCCGCAAGAGTACGGGCAATATGTGCTGGTCATCGCCGCGGTCGGGTTTACCAGTGTGCTTTGCTTTCAATGGATAAACCTCTCCCTGCTACGGTTCGTGCCCTCTTCTGAATTCGCAACTAGCGACCTTCTCAGCACAGTGAAGGCGACCTACTGGGCAATAGTGGGGTTCACTGCTCTGGTGGGAACAACAGGCATACTGGTTTTCGTACCGCAGGAACAAAGATGGCTTGTGCTCATCGCGCTTCCCCTGCTGTGGCTGCAAGCCTGGTTTGAAATGAACCTCGAGCTGGCTCGTGCGAAGCTGCAACCCGCACGGTACGGCATAGCAGCCGGGCTCAGAGCAGTTTCTGCAATTACGCTGGGCACTGCTCTCATCGCCTGGCAACTGGGAGCATTCGCACCGCTCCTGGGATTGGCAACCGGATACCTTCTGGGGGGGATGACCCTGCAAACGCTGGGCTGGAAAGCGTGCCGGGTGCGCCTGATCACCCCTGTACTGCGGCAACTGCTTCGCTACGGGTTGCCCCTTGCGGCAACTCTCGCGCTCAGTTACGTCATCAGCTCCTCCGATCGGTTCCTCATCGCCTACTATCTTGGAGAGCAGGCGGCAGGCATTTACGCCGCAAGCTACGATATGGTCTCTCAGTTCTTGATCATGCTGATGATGATTATCAACTTGGCAGCTTATCCGCTGGTGGTAGCCGCTCTGGAGCAATCCGGTGCCGAAGCGGCACGTATACAGCTTGTACGAAACCTGTGGCTCCTTCTGGCAGCTGGCGTTCCCGCCACGCTTGGCATGGCCCTCTTCGCGCCACAAATAGCATCGGTCGTGCTTGGCAAGTCGTTCCGGGAGGCAGGATTAACCGTCATTCCGTGGATTGCAGCTGCTACTCTGCTGGCAGGTGTGCGCTCTTACTACTTTGACCTCGCGTTTCAACTCGGAAAGCAAACCACAGGACAGCTGTGGGTGGTCGGCTCATCGGCGGTGGTGAATTTTGTGTTCAACGTGGTGTTAATCCCGCGCGCTGGTATTCTCGGTGCTGCCTGGGCGACGATTGCTGCCTACGCGGTAGCACTCCTCCTCAGCGTATTGCTGGGACGAAGAGTCTTCACTGTGCCCATGAGCTGGAAAGGCGCGGGGCACGTCCTGCTCGCAGCCGCCGCCATGGTGTTATGCTGGTACCTTGTGCCTACTGGCGAGACACCGTGGAGCGTTATTGCCCACTTAGTTAGCGTGGTCTTGATTTACTGCATCACATTGTTTCTATTGCATACACATTGGCAACATCGCTTTCCCTTTGCTGTAGGAGGCAGACGCGACTGACATGATTAATCGTATTCATGCTATGCTCCATCTCCCAGAGCGCGGCTGGGACCCTGTGCCAGCGCAGTATGCGCAGCGATATGCAGAGATTGAGTGGCAGAAAGTCGATAATCAACTGGTCGATATTCTGGAAACATGGGTGGGCAGCTGGGCGGGCAAGAGTGTGCTTGACCTCGGGGGAGGTCCGGGGCAGTACGCCGTGGCTTTTGCACGCAGAGGTGCCAGCGTCACGTGGTACGACATTTCACGCAACTATCAGCAGATTGCACAACAGAAAGCAGAGGAGCACGCAGTGGATATCGAGTTTCTGCTGGGCTACTTGGACGAAGCGCCCAGACGGCTTGGGAAGCAGTTTGATCTTGTCTTCAACCGCATCTGTTTTTGCTACGGCTGGTCGGACAAGTCCTTTGTCAGGGTGATTTATGACATGGTAAAACCGGGCGGTTGCGGCTATATCGAAGCAAACAACTCGTTGTTTCGTCGCGAGCAGCTATCCATGAGAAATCGGTTGCAAACGTGGCTCAATGAGCGTACAGGTATCAAAATCGGACACCCACATCCACCCCGTGGACGGATTGCACAACTGCTTCTAAAGTACCCACTGGAACGGATTTTGGTAGACTATGAAGAGGCAACGCTCGATAGGGTCTTTTTTCGGAAAGCGAAGTGAGTATGCGTGCAAGGTATCTGGTGCGGTTTGATGACATCTGTCCCACGATGAACTGGAGCCTGTGGGCGCCGATCGAGGAAGTGCTTCATGCCTGCGGGGTCCAGCCCATCCTGGCAGTGGTCCCGGAAAACCGCGACCCTAAGCTGCAGGTGGAGCCGCCTCGGGCTGATTTCTGGGTATGGGTGCGCGAAAAACAGGCGGCTGGCTGGAGTATCGCCATGCACGGTTACCAGCACCTCTACGAAACGACGGAGGCGGGACTGCTGGGCATCAACGCCCGGAGTGAGTTTGCTGGACTGCCTTTCGATCGGCAGCGCGAGAAACTGCTGCGGGCGGTGGAGGTCTTTCACTCCCACGGCATCCGTCCGGAGGCGTTCGTGGCACCAGGGCACAGCTTCGACCACAACACCCTGCTGGTGCTGCAGGAACTGGGTATCACCGTTATCAGCGACGGTTTCTTTCTCTACCCGCGCGTGCATCGGGGCATGTTGTGGGTACCGCAGCAGATGTGGAAGTTCCGCCCGGCACCCCTTGGCGTATGGACCGTCTGTTTCCATCACAACCGGCTCGGTGCGCGTGACCTGCGACGACTGATTGTAGACATTCAGCGCTTTGCCCAGTTTACCACAAGCTTGCGGGATATAGTAGACACCTACCGGAACCGCGGTTCCCGACCGATCGACGTCCTGTTTGCGCGCTTATGGCGGCTGGCGCTTCGTGCAAAACTGGCTGCGAAAGCAGCGCTCGCCGCCAGGTCGGAGGCAATGCTATGACCGCGCGCCCTACGATAGCTCTGTTCTTGCCCTCGCTGGCTGGCGGAGGTGCCCAGAAAGTGTTCCTGCACTTGGGGCAGGGCTTCGCTCAGCGCGGCGTAGACGTACATCTCGTGCTGGCGCGCGCGGAAGGACCCTACCTGCCCATCGTGCCCAACACTCTTCAGATAATAGACCTCGGCGCCCCGCGCGTGTTACGGAGTTTGCCTGCTTTGGTGCGCTATCTGAGAAAGGTGCGACCAGTTGTGCTGCTCTCCGCGCTAGACCACGCAAATGTGGTGGCGATCTGGGCGCAAAAACTGGCGCGAGTGCCAACGCGCGTGGTGGTCACCGTACACAGCACCCCCAGCGAATCCAGTGCGTGGGCAAAAACCCTGCGAGCCCGTCTGATGCGCTACTGGGTGAAGCCGTTCTACCCCTGGGCTCATGCGGTGGTGGCGGTCTCGAAAGGAGTTGCCAACGATCTGATACACTGGGTAGGCGTGCCAGCGGACAAGGTCAGGGTCATCTACAACCCTATTGTCACGCCTGACATGCTCCGCAAATCAGAGGAGCCATTAGACCACCCCTGGTTCCAGCCTGGGCAACCACCGGTCATTCTAGGTGCAGGTCGGTTGACCATTGCCAAAGACTTTCCCACTTTGCTTCGAGCCTTTGCGCTGGTGCGCGATCAACAACCAGCGAGGTTAGTGATCCTTGGGGAAGGTGAATTGCGCGCAGATCTAGAGCGTCTCGCAGCACAGTTGGGTATCGGGCAAGACTTCGCACTACCCGGCTTTGTCCAGAACCCATACCCGTACCTGAAGCGAGCGGCGGTCTTCGTGCTGTCCTCAAGGTGGGAAGGATTCAGTGTAGTGCTGGGCGAGGCTCTGGCTTGTGGTACACCAGTGGTATCTACCGACTGCCGTAACGGTCCCCGAGAAATACTTGAAGACGGTAAGTGGGGAGCGCTGGTTCAAGTAGGGGACTATGAATCTATGGCAGCGGCTATATGTGATACACTTTCATCCCAGAGAGTTACGGATTTTCCTAAGGAAAAATTCCATATTGACAACATCGTCACCCAGTATTTGGAGACCATCGGACTGTGATGCAGAGGAGGTCAAAGGCTTGAGTTGTCGGCTGGCTTCGCTATTCTTATTATACTACTAGCTACCGCTATATTGCAGGTCAAGGGACCGAATATGACCTTGCTCATTCCTGGAGCCCCCTACATCGCACTTGCTTTACAATTTGTAGTGCCTTTCATCGCTTGGCCAATCAGACTACATTTAGGAAGACCCTTCTGGCCAATCCTTGTGGTTACTATCCTTCTACTCTGTGCTTTCCTCTTTTCATTACTTTCTGGTTTTTGGAGTAATTCTCCACGACTGGTTGCTCAAAGGTCTTTGATGATCTGGGTTCCATCACTACTAGTTGCGCTTTTAGCGTGGTCGGATACTAAACCTGCCGAAACCTTCATCCGCCTCTCGTTGGGCATATGGGCGTTCGGTTTGCTGCTTGCTGCAATAGGGCTGGTATTGTATGTCTTTGGCACGACGTCCAGGCAAGATGGCTCGTTGATACAATCGCTATCTGTTGGTCCGATTACTTTATCCCAGCAGCTGATTGGGTTGCCACCTTTCTTCCGCATCAGCTCGCTCGCTGGCAACGCAAACACTCTTGCTCTGTGGTGTAGCCATGCCATTGTACTGGGTGTGTATCTCCACGATGCAAAACGAATAGGAACTAGAGTTTTCGTGATTTCTTCTTTCTTGTTGACGGGAGCCTTGCTTCTAACTTTTTCACGAGCGGGTATTGCAACGTTGATCATATCGCTCTCTCTGTATTTACTGCTACACTCAAAGAGGAGACATATGTTCATCTTGTTGTTCGTAGTGTCAGCAATAACCATCATAGGTGCCCAGCGGCTTAGCGACGACAGTATTCTGAAGCAATCTGTTCGTATCGAGGCAGGTCTTAATATGAGAAACATATTATGGGCATATCTGTGGCAATCTTTCACGGAACGTGTATGGACAGGAGTGGGGTTTGGTGTGTCACAAGAGGAAATCTTGCAAGTACAAGGGTTTGAGATATCTGGCCACAACGGACATCTTATCGTGTTGAGCGAAATCGGGATAGTTGGATACATGATGTTGTTTGTGGTCTGGATGTTGCCGTTCATGAACCTGCTCCTCCTGCAGCGATATGGCAAGGAGACGATGAGCATGTCAAAAACTATGCACCAAAGAACGCTTGTAGCATTACTGTTAGGGATGTTTGCATACCAGATGGTAGAAGGTTCGTGGACACGATGGGGGTTCCACACCTTGTATTGGGTATATTTGTGCGTTGTGGGGCTGCATCCGGGTCTGTGTAATCCATCTGGCCTCGAAAGAAACAAGACGCGAGCGGGATATGTCGTCTAAGTTGTTGATTTTCGTCATCACCGGCTTAGCGGTCGGCGGGGCGGAGACGCAGCTGGTGCGCGTTGCCACGCGCTTGAAGCAGCGCGGTTGGGACGTGCGGGTGGTCACGCTCATGCCGCCGCGCGCCTATGCGGACGTGCTAGAGCAGGCGGGTATCCCGGTGACCTCACTGGGCATCCGCGACAAACGCCCTGCTTTGCGCCCTATCTGGCGACTGGCGCGAATCATTCGCGACTGGCAGCCTGTTATCGTACACAGCCACATGGTGCACGCAAACATCCTGACGCGCTTCACGCGCCTACTTGTGCCAGTACCCGTGCTGGTATGCAGTGCGCGAAGCATCCGGGAGGGAGGACGCCTGCGTGAGTGGCTGTACCGTCTCACCGACCCCCTCTGCGACCTGACCACCCACGTTTGCGAGGCGGGGGCGCAACGATACATCCGCGAGCGAATCGTCCCGCCGCACAAGATGCGCGTGGTCTATAACGGCGTAGACGTGGAGCAGTTTCGCCCCGACGGACAAAGACGGGAGCAGATGCGTCGGGACTCGCAAATGGACAACCACTTCGTATGGCTGGCGGTGGGACGTCTGGAGGCGCCCAAGGACTATCCAACCCTGATACGCGCCTTCGCACGGATATCCGATGTGAGAGAGGGAACACTTCTGTGGATCGTGGGGGATGGACCGCTGCGGAGACAAGTAGATGCGTTAACGCGCGACATGGGTCTGCAACTGCGAGTGCGTTTCTGGGGACTGCGCGCCGATGTGCCGAACCTGATGAACGCCGCCGACGCCTTTGTGATGTCTTCCAGCTGGGAGGGTCTTCCCAACGTGCTGCTGGAAGCGCAGGCATGTGGGCTGTCAGCCGTGGTGACCGGTGTGGGCGGCAACGCCGAGGTGGTTATCCACGAGAAAACCGGCTTCATCGTGCCGCCGCAGAACCCCACCGCGCTTGCGGAGGCGATGTTGCGTCTGATGGATATGCCGGGCGAGGTGCGTCAACAGATGGGCATGCTGGCGCGTCAACGCGCGGAACAACTGTTCAGTCTGGAGAGCGTCGTTACACAGTGGGAGAACCTCTACTACGAACTGCTGCAGACAAACAACAGGCGATGAAGGTGCGCGTGGTACATATCTCCACCTCCCCCCTCTTTCTGAACTTCCTGCGCGGTTTGCTGTTTGACCTGCGCGAGCGCGGATTCGAGCCGTCCGTCGTCTGCTCGCCCGGCGAACTACTCGACCGCTTCGTGCGGGAAACGGGAGTGGCGGGATTTGGGGTGGAGATGCCGCGTCGCATCACCCCGCTGCGCGACGTTGTCGCGCTTTACCGGCTGGTCATCCTGCTGCGCCGTCTTCGTCCCCATATCGTGCACGCCCACACGCCGAAGGGAGGCTTGCTGGGAACGACGGCAGCGTGGATGTGCAGAGTCCCTGTACGCATCTACCATATCCGCGGGCTGCCCCATCTCACCGCTTCTGGCGTCAAACGCTTGCTGCTGCACTGGAGCGAAAAGGTAGCGTGCCGACTGGCGCATCGGGTGCTGTGCGTGGGCGAGTCGATGCGGCGCATCGCGGTGGAAGACAGGCTGTGCCCTCCCGACAGGATAAAGGTACTGGCAAACGGCAGCGGGCAAGGGGTAGACGCCGAACGTCGCTTTCACCCCGGACGGTTTACCGAAGTGGAGCGCGAACGGTTGCAGGCTCAGCTGCAGATACCTCCCGACGCGACGGTCATCGGTTTTGTGGGGCGAATGGTGCGCGACAAGGGTATGCAGGAGCTGGCGCACGCGTGGCAGCACCTGCGCGAGGATTACTCTCACCTGCATCTGCTCCTCGTCGGCGATTACGAGGAGCAGGACCCGGTGCCCGCATGGGTACAGCAAACCTTTGCCGGTGACCCGCGCGTCCACATCACAGGCTGGGTCTCAGATGCCGCACCCTACTATGCCATCATGCATGTGCTGGTGCTGCCATCCTATCGGGAAGGTTTCCCCAACACCCCGCTGGAAGCCGCCGCGATGGAGCTGCCAGTGGTAGCCACCCGTATTCCGGGCACTGTGGACGCGGTAGAAGATGAGGTAACCGGTCTGCTGATACCGCCGAGGGATGCTCAGGCACTGGAACAGGCTATCCGTCGCTACCTGGATTCCCCCGCGTTGCGCCAACAGCACGGCAAAGCAGGGCGGGAGCGGGTACTGCGGCTTTTTCGGCAGGAGGTCATCTGGGAGGCGTGGTATAACGAGTACGTGGCTTTGCTCCAGCAACGGGGCATTTTGTCGGTGGAGGAACATGCCCGGTGAGGTCGCAGGCAATCAAACGTGTCATCGATATCGTGGGGGCGGCGGCAGGGATTATCCTGTTCGCGCCGGTGATGCTGGTGGTCGCGCTGCTGGTGCTGTTGACGATGGGTAGACCGGTGCTGTTCCGACAACAGCGTCCAGGGCTGGGGGGCAAGCCTTTCACCCTGTACAAGTTTCGCACGATGCGCGATGCTCGCACGCCTTCTGGTGAACTGTTGGCTGATGAGCTGCGTCTGACAACCTTCGGGAAGTGGTTACGCAGTACCAGCCTGGACGAACTACCGGAGCTGTTCAACGTGTTGAAGGGGGACATGAGCCTGGTGGGGCCGCGCCCACTGCTCATGGAGTATCTGCCTCGCTACTCGCCCGAGCAGGCGCGACGGCACGAAGTCAAGCCGGGCATCACCGGCTGGGCACAGGTCAACGGACGCAACGCGCTGAGCTGGGAGGAGAAGTTTCGGCTCGATGTATGGTATGTGGATAACTGGAACCTGTGGCTGGACCTGAAGATTCTGCTGTTAACCATCTGGAAGGTGCTCAAACGGGAAGGCATCAGCGCGGAAGGCTCCGCCACAATGCCCGTCTTTACCGGCAATACCACACAGGAGAATCCCTGAGCGGTGCGCGACAACAAACCCATAGCTGTTATCGGCGCAGGCGGACATGGCAAAGTGGTGCTTGCCACTCTACAGGCAATGGGGTATGCGACGTTCGTCGTGTATGACGACTCTCCCGATAAATGGGGCACCGAGATGATGGGAGTGCCTGTTCGCGGTCCGGTAGAGCGCATCGCAGAGGATGGCATTCTCAGAGCGGTTATCGCAATTGGTGATAACGACATCCGTCGTCGATTGTCCATAAAAATACGGGGTATCGAATGGCTTACGGTGGTGCACCCCCATGCGTGGGTGCATTCCTCCGTGCGGCTCGGGGCGGGAACGGTGGTGTTTGCAGGTGCGGTCATCCAGCCGGAGGCGCGAATCGGAGACCATGTCATCGTAAACACCGCCGCAACCATCGACCATGAGTGCGTGGTGGGAGACTACGCGCATATTGCACCGGGCGCGCACCTAGCGGGCAGAGTGGAAGTTGGGGAAGGCACTTTCATCGGGATGGGATGCAACGTCATCCAGTGTTTGCAAATCGGGAAGTGGTCTACCGTCGGCGCAGGATCGGTTGTCACCAAACCGATTCCCGACCATGTCACCGCCGTCGGCGTACCTGCCAGAGTCATCAAACGACACCTGCGAGGAGAAACAAATGGCAACTACAGCGACTCGACAAGCTGAGCATAAAACGACGGGGGGGGTCGCACCCTGGCCCTACTTCGCAGAAGACGAGATCCAAGCGGCGGTGCGCGTACTGCGTTCCGGCAAGGTGAACTACTGGACGGGTCAGGAAGGGCGGCTATTCGAACAGGAGTTCGCACAATTTGCGGGCTGTCGCTACGCAGTCGCTCTGGCAAATGGCAGTGTGGCGCTGGAGCTGGCACTGCTCGCTTTAGGAATCGGCGAGAGCGATGAGGTGGTGGTCACCAGTCGCACCTTTGTGGCTTCCGCCAGCTCGGTAGTGCTTGTGGGCGCGAAACCCGTTTTCGCCGATGTAGACCCCGATAGCGGCAACATCACTGCCGAAACGGTGCGGGCGGTGCTGACTCCCCGCACGAAGGCGATTATCGCCGTTCACCTTGGGGGCTGGCCCTGCGAAATGGACGAGTTAATGCAGCTGGCACGGGAAAACGACCTGTGGGTGGTCGAGGACTGCGCGCAAGCACATGGCGCAACCTACAAGGGGCGTCCCGTCGGCAGCATGGGGCACGTCGCCGTATGGTCGTTCTGTCAGGATAAAATCATGACCACCGGCGGCGAAGGGGGAATGCTCACCACTAACGACGAGCGCATATGGGAAAAGGCATGGTCGTACAAGGACCATGGCAAGAGCTACGAAGCGGTGTATCACCGGCAACACCCTCCGGGCTTCCGCTGGCTACATGAGTCGTTCGGCACCAACTGGCGCATGACCGAGATGCAGGCGGCCATCGGGCGCGTGGTGCTGCGCAAAGTACCCGAGTGGGTAGCCACACGCAGGCGTTATGCCCAAATTCTCACTGAGCGGTTCCAGCAACTGCCCGCGCTGCGGGTGACCGTACCCCCTGCCTACATTCAGCACGCCTACTACCGCTATTACGTGTACGTGCGTCCGGAAAGGCTCAAACCGGACTGGAGCCGCGACCGTATTATGGTGGAACTGAACCAGATGGGCATCCCGTGCACAGTGGGCAGCTGCAGCGAGGTGTATCTGGAGAAATCGTTCCACAACGCAGGACTGTCGCCAGCACATCGGCTCCCCGTCGCCAAACAGCTCGGCGAGACCTCGCTCGCTTTTCTGGTGCACCCCACGCTGAGTGAAACGGATGTGCAGGAAATCGCGGATGCAGTCCATAAAGTAATGTTTACAGGTAGCCGATAATCTTACTTATTTGGTTTGCCTGCACTACCAGGATGTAAGCGAGGAGGGTTATGACATTGGCAAAGCGTGGCCGTGTAGGTATGGGGATGTTGTTGCGCGCAACTGCCGACGCCCTGCTGGTGAACCTGTCACTGGTGATTTCGCTGCTGGTGCACTACCTGTGGGTGGTGGGTATCAAGGCGGTGGTCAGTGATGCTCCTGCCGCACTGCAGGAGCATGTGGGTATCTACCTGCGTTCCACCAGCATGTTGACACCCCTTTCGCTACTGGTATTCGCACTGAGCGGCTTTTATACCCACAGCCGATTGTATCAGGGGCGGTACAAAGCCATTGTGATTGCTCAGGCAGTGTCTGTGGCGTACTTGCTGATGCTTCTTGCCAACTATCTGGCACCTTCCCTGCCATCCTTGTATCGCTCGGTCTACCTGATGTCCTGGGGACTGACGCTCGCCCTGTTACTCTCTGTCCGGCTCGGTCCCCGGTTGTGGAAGGTGCTCTCCGCTGTCGAAAAGCGGTATCTCGGTACGCCTCCACCAGACCGCCCCATCCGCAACGTGCTGGTCATTGGCGGGGCAGGTTACATCGGTTCCGCCCTGATACCGAAGTTGCTGGAAAAAGGCTACCAGGTGCGCCTTCTGGATATCTTCCTTTATGGAGAAGAACCGATTAAGCCTTTCGCCCACTATCCGCGGCTGGAGATTGTGAAAGCGGATTTTCGGCAGATAGATAAAGTGGTGGAGAGTATGCGGGATATGGACGCCGTAGTGCATCTCGGCGCTATCGTCGGCGATCCTGCATGCGCTATCGATGAGGAACTGACCATTGAGGTCAATTTGATAGCCACCCGCTTCATCGCCGAAATCGCCAAGGGGTTTAGCGTCAGCCGTTTCATCTTCGCCAGCACCTGTTCGGTTTACGGGGCGAGCGACGAAGTACTGGATGAGCGTTCCGCTCTCAATCCGGTATCGCTTTATGCGCGCAGCAAAATCGCCTCTGAGCGCGTGCTGCTTAGCCTGGCATCACCGCAGTTCGCCCCGGTTATCCTGCGCTTCGGCACCATCTACGGCTTGTCCGGACGCATCCGCTTCGATCTGGTGGTGAACTTGCTGACCGCCAAAGCGGTGACGGAGGGCAAAATCACCCTCTATGGTGCCGACCAGTGGAGACCGTTCCTGCACGTGGACGATGCCGCTGCGGCGATTGTAAAGGTACTGGAAGCACCTGTCTCACAGGTGCGCAACCAGGTGTTCAACGTCGGCTCGGACGAGCAGAACTTTACCCTCCAGCAGGTGGGAGAGACCATCCAGCGGCTGGTACCGACAGCGGAGATTATCCACATGGGATCCGACGGCGACCGGCGCAACTACCGCGTGAGCTTCGGCAAAATCCGACGCACCCTCGGTTTCAAACCGAAGTGGACCCTGGAGGAAGGGATTCGGCAGGTCATTGACGCCTTGCACAGCGGAGTGATAGCCGACTACCGCGACGCCCGATACAGCAATGTGAAGTTTTTGAGAGAAGAGCAGGCCCTGCGCGGGCTCCGCCCTCAGAACGGCTGGGCATACGCACTGGTCAACGACGTGTCCAGCAGCCGTGTGCTCGTGTCCCATGAAGTCGAGTGATGTGCTCGTCGTGGGCGGTGGTATCGTTGGGCTGGCAACCGCCTACCAGCTGAGCCTCCGTTATCCACAAAAGCACGTGATCGTGCTGGAAAAAGAGTTACGCCTTGCCATGCACCAGTCGGGGCGTAACTCCGGAGTGCTGCATTCCGGCATTTACTACAAGCCCGGCAGCGTCAAGGCGCAGACCTGTCGCCGCGGCAAGGCGCTGATGCAGGCGTTTTGTGAGCGCGAATCCATCCCCTATGAAATCTGCGGGAAGGTCATCGTCGCCGCGTACGAGCGAGAAATCCCCACCCTGCACATGCTGCTGGAAAGGGGACAGGCAAACGGCGTGCAGTGCGAAATAATCAGCGCAGAACGTCTTCGCGAACTGGAACCCCATGCAGCGGGCATCAGTGCGATTTACGTGCCGGAAGCAGGCATCGTCGACTTCCGCGCAGTATGCGAACGGCTGGCTCAACGTATTTGCGAAGAACACGGTGAAGTGCTTACGGGCGTACGGGTTCTCGGTATCCGCGAAACGTCCACAGAAGTGGTTGTCCACACCACGCAGGGTGACTTCACCGCGCGCTATCTGGTGAACTGCGCCGGGCTGTATTCCGATGATCTCGCGAGCGCCAGTGGCGTCGTTCCCCCAGCCCGAATCGTGCCCTTCCGCGGAGAGTACTTCCTGTTAACAGAGGAAGCCCGCTTCCTGTGCCGAAACCTCATCTACCCCGCGCCCGACCCGCGTTTTCCTTTCCTGGGCGTGCATTTCACGCGTACCATCACCGGCGAAGTGGAATGCGGACCCAACGCGGTGCTTGCATTCGCCCGAGAAGGCTACAGGAAAACGAACATCAACCTGCGGGAACTGTGGCAGACGCTAACCTACCCCGGCTTCTTGCGACTGGCATGGCGTTACTGGCGTACCGGACTGGGTGAAATGTGGCGTTCATTGAGCAAGAAAGCGTTTGTCCACGCATTGCAGCGGCTTGTACCGGACGTGCGAGCGGAACACCTGCGCCCCGCGCCCGCGGGTGTACGCGCTCAGGCGGTGGACCGGTTTGGGCGTCTCGTGGATGACTTCCTGTGGGTGGATACCGCTCGTACGGTTCACGTCGTGAACGCGCCCTCCCCCGCTGCAACCGCGTCGCTCGCCATCGCGGAGAGGATTGTGGACAAACTGGCAGAAAGATTCTGATATGCGCACGCTACTAAGCTGCTGTTTCATCGCGCTTTGGACGTTGCCCTTCGTGTGGGCACAAGACATCGCCCCACTCCACGCACCGGAGAACGACCTGATTGCCTCCGCGCTGGGTGGGTCCGTCCGACTCGCCCCGCTGACGCAGCGCGTGTGGAGCGAAGACGACCTGCTGCGCCTGTCCGCGCAAAGCGATAACGCACCGGCAACCGCCATTCGCAGGCTCCTGCTCGGGCAGCAAGCTCCAAAAGCACATTCCCTCTCCGCACTCGCTGTGCTTACCGCCGAAAGCGAGCCGCGCCTCGCGTGGCGATTTTCTGGGATTTACAGCCTGGCTAGGGATGCCGATTTGGTGTTCGTTGCCGATACCACCCGTTCTCTCGTCGAGCAGCGCTCGCTGATGCCCTGGGCGTATACGGCTCAGCTACGGTTGTACACCCCGCTGGGCGAGTGGCGCGTCGGGCAGTCGCCGATTCGCTGGGGGGGTGGCTATTCGGGTGCCATGTTGCTCTCTGATAATCCCCCGCCGATCTTTCACGTGGACTACCGCACTACCTGGCATCTCGGACGACGCCTCCGGACGTGGCGTTACGAGCAAATAGCCACCGCCTTTACCGAAGACGGCGAACGCAGGTACCTGATGGCGCGACGCCTGCGTCGCGAACTCTCGCCCCAATGGGAAATCTCGCTGGCGGAAGCTTTCAAAGCCAGCAAGCTGCCATACAGTGTGACTGCCTTCATCCTGCCCTTTTACCTTTATCAACACATCTACACGTGGCAACTGTATAACCGCAACGACGACTGGTTCAACTACATGGCGGAGGTACAGGTGCAATATCGCTCCAACGACCAGAAGTTCTATTTCCATCTACTGCTGGATGACGCTCAGGCGCCGCGCTGGCTCACCCGCTTCCGCTACACGACGCCGCGCAAATCAGGTGTACTGGTTGGCTACCATGTGCTCCTCCCCGGCAACGGCCAGTTCGCCATCGAGGCGGCTCACACCGACGGAGACCCCGGAGGCGGAGTGTACAACTACAAGAACCCCGCAAACCGCTGGGTATACCGCGATGCCGTGCTGGGACATCCGGTGGGTACAAACCGTGATATGCTGTGGCTGAGACTGGACCTGCCCATCGCCAGCCGCACCTACCTGGCACTTGAACATGTCAACACCCGCCGCGCCAATGCGAGCCCTGAAGTGCCCGTCGGCAAAACGTGGAAGGCTCATCTGCACTGGTTGCTGCACGAAGGGTATTCATTGGGCATCAGCTGGCAGCACGACATCAGCCGTGACGAGCGCACAAACCGGTGGCTGCTGCAGATTGGCAGGGTGTTCTGAGCGACACAGTAATGTTTCTGTGCGAGGAGGCGGGAACCACTACCCTGACAGGGAACCATGATGGAGGGACAGGCAATGGTTCAGTCATTTGCTACGCGGTACCCACACCTCGACGGGTTCCTGAGAGGCTTTTCTCGCAATTTTTGTGACACAGAAATGTCGCTTGCATTGCCTGTCCGACGTGGAGTTTTGCCATTACTTTCTCGGTTGTGTAACCCATGATAGAAAAAGCCAGGTTCCCCTGTGGTGAACCTGGCTTGTATGCGTATGAGAGGGTTGCGCTCCGTTTAGAAGTCCTCACCTGGGACATATGGGGCACTCCACAGTGCGACCTGTAGCACTACCGACTTGAACCAAGCCTGATGCATCTTCTCTACTTCATCCGCAGAGTGCCCCTTTTTGGCAAGGAAAGGCTTGATGGTTGCGGTGATGGGATAAATAAAAGCCACCATGTATCGGTAGCTGACCACCGGCACGGAGTTCACACCGTCGGTCTTGTTTTTCTTAGTGCGGTGGTGGCGCAAGCCGATCTCGTGTGCGTAGTCGAGCCAGTTCCTGTCGTACGGGCGGTTGCAGGTGTCCAGTATCCACTGCCCAAACCGCTTGCGCACGGCTGCCAGATACTCTGCGTTGGCGTTGCCTTTGCCATCCGTGAAGTAATACACCAGATGCGGGTGCGAGCCGACAAACCCGTACCACACGTCCAGAATGTCCTCGACCTGGTCAGCCAGTACTTCACCTGCCATGCGCAGATAACGCTCGTCCTCTTCGGTGAAGAGCACCGCCTTCTTCAGGTTGTCCAGGTCTTCCAGCGTCAGGGGAGACGGCGCGACCTGAGACGTCCCATACGTGTAACCAGGAATGTGGTTCATTCATCCTCCCTCCTTGTGATGTTATGTCGTCAAGCGCACACGCGCTTTCCGCCTTACTCGTTTGCTGGTGCAAACTCCGGACATTCCAGATAGGTGTCCGCCTCGCGCAGGGGCGCATCCATGAACGCGCAGTGATGGGGCTCCTGCGGATTCTCGGGATGAGCATCCTTCCGGAAGAACTGGCATCCCCGACACATTTCGTACACACGAACATAACCAGCGCCGTGCAACTCACGGACGATTATCTTCAGTGCGTGTGCCAAAGATGATTGCTCCTCCTCTGGCAGGTGGTTCACTGCTGCCTCAATCACATCCAGCACGCCCTCAACCTGTGCTACCCGCTCCTCACCTGCGGGGGTCAACGCCAGCTTAACCACCCGCAGGTCCTCCGGCACAACACTGCGCTTTAGCAAGCCTTTGCGTTCGAGAGCGTCCGCAACACTGCTGGACGTTGCATAGGCGACCTTCAACCGCTCGCTCAGACCGCCTATTGTTCGCACCCCAGGACGCGCGTATTTCAGAAAGAGCAACGCCTGTATCTGCGCGGGCGTCAGGTCCAGCTGCAGCCCTCGCTCGCGGAGCAGAAAACCCATCGCCTGGCTAATGCGATACAGTGCTATACTAATCTGCCCCGCAAGGGTGTCTCGATGTCTTGGATTAAAGGCCGACATATTTCGTACTCCTAAATAATTATAGGAGACCACGCGTTATTTTGTCAAGCTTTCGAGCGGGGATATTCGAAAAAATCATTTAGCCGCAGGCTTTAGACGACGCAAAGTCACGTCCCATACAGCCTGTCTCCGAAGTCGCCGATGCCGGGCAAGATGTATTTGGCAGCGTTGAGTTCCCGGTCCAGCGCAGCGGTATAGATGGGCACGTCCGGATGGTTGCGGTAGATGCGGTCGACTCCCTCTGGCGCCGCCACAACGCATATCAAAACCATCCTGCCCGCGCCGCGACTGCGTATCGCCGCCAGCGCCTGGTCCACCGAACCGCCTGTCGCCAGCATGGGGTCGATGAGCAAGACCGTGCGACCCTCCACTGGCGGCAGTTTCAGGTAGTAGGAGTTGGCAATAGCGGTGGTATGGTCACGCTCCATGCCGATGTAGCCCACTGATACGTCGGGAAAGAGGTCGGCTACTGCTTCCAGCATTCCCAGCCCCGCCCGCAGGATAGGTACGACCACCAGCTTCGCCGCCAGCACCGTGCCCTGCGCTTCCTCTAGTGGCGTTTCCACCGTGACGCTTTCGGTGGGAAGGTCGCGGGTGGCTTCGATGACGAGTATGGTGGTCAGCTTGCGGGTCAGGGAACGGAAGACTTCGGGAGGAGTGTGCCTATTACGCAGTTGGGTCAACAGATGCTGTGCCAGCGGATGGTTCACCACATGCAGATTACTCACGTGCATCCTCCTTTTTCCCTCTCAGCCATTCGATAATCGCCTGCATATCTTCGGGTGGTTCACAAGTGAAGGTCATCTCCTGCCGCGTCACCGGATGGGCAAAGGTCAGGCGGTAAGCGTGCAGTGCCTGCCCACCCATCCGCCCGATCAGTTCCTCCAGCGAACGGGCATCTGCCTTTCTCCAACCGTACTGTGTGGCGGAACGCCCCGCGCCATAAACGGGGTCTCCCACCACCGGATGCCCCGCATACGCCGCGTGCACGCGCACCTGATGGGTTCTGCCGGTATGTAATCGCGCCTCCAGCAGGGCGCATACTCCCAGACTTTCGAGGAGTGCGAACTCCGTCACGGCGGGACGGGCACTGGGGTCATGCAGTGGTGCCTTCACGCTCATGCGGGTGCGGTCGCTCTCACTGCGTCCGATGGGAGCATCTACCAGCGCGCGCTGGAATCGCGGCACACCCCACACCAGCGCAAGATAACGACGCTCGACCAGTCTCTGCTGAATCTGCTCGGCAAGCGCACGATGGGCAAGGTCGGTACGGGCAATCAGGATTAAGCCGGTGGTATCTTTGTCCAGCCGGTGCACGATACCGGGTCGCTCCGGTGCGCCAATCGTAGACAGGCTCCCGAAACGCGCCAGAGCGGCATTCACCAACGTCCCGTTCTCTGCGCCGGGCGCGGGATGTGTCACCATACCCCGCGGCTTGTTCACCACCGCGAGATGCTCGTCCTCGTAAAGCACCTGCAGGGGGATGGCTTCGGGTTGCGGCTCTACCGGCGGAGGCGTGGGAGGCTCCAGATACACTTCATCCCCTGCCTTCAGGCGCATATTGGGCCTCGCAATCTTGCCGTTCAGCTCCACGTAGCCCGCCTCAATCCACCGCTGTATCTGTGCGCGCGATACATCGGGCAGGCGTTGCGCCAGAAACACGTCCAGCCGAACGCCTTCCTCAGTAGAAGTGGCGTGATACAACAGTGAATTGGACGATGCCTCCATCCCAACTGCATTATATCACGAAGTTCCGCTCCGCGAACGGCTTCTCCACCACATCCACCCGCCGACCAGCACCATGCCGATGCTCATCCACTGCGCTTCGGATAGCCCCAGCAGCCAGACGGTGGACGTCGCCCCGACGCGCCAGAACTCCACCACAAAGCGGTACAGCCCATACAGGGTCACGTACGCCCAGAACACTTTGCCGGTGGGATGAGGCGGTTTCTGCATTCGCGCCAGCAGCAAGAAAATCAGCAGGTTACTCGCCGAGGCATACAACTGCGTGGGGTGGCTCGGCGGCGTATGCACGTGCGGGTTGAAGGGGTCCTGAAAGGAACACGCCCACGGCAGGTCGGTGGGCACGCCGTAGCAACAGCCCCCCAGAAAACAACCGATGCGCCCCACCGCATACGCCAGCGCGACGCCTGGCGCCAGCACGTCGGCGACCCGCAGAAACGGAATGCCCTTGCGCCGGGCGATGAACGCTACCGCCAGGCCTCCCCCGATGACTCCGCCATGAAACGACAAACCGCCTTCCCAGAAGTACAGTGCATGGAGCGGCTCACGGGCAAAGCTGTCCCAGTCCAGCATGATGTACACCAAACGCGCCCCAATCGCCCCTGCCAGCGCGGTCAGCAGCACGAAGTCCAAAATCTGCTCCGCATCAATGCCATATCGGGGCGCCACCCGCATACTCCACCATACCGCGAGCGCGAACCCCAGTGCAATCATCACACCGTAAGAGCGGATTTGAAAACCACCCACCTGCCACAGAATCGGGTGCATCAGCGCCGTTCCACTCCATGCAAACCAACTATTGGGATTATACCATGCCAGCCGAAATCCGTCCAAAATTGGATGTTGAGGTTGAATTTAGTGAATAGATGTGTTATATTGTAGGTGTCGGAAGGGGCGATAGCTTCACTAAAAGAGGAGTTTTGGGTCTTTTGAACCGAAATTACATCAGGAGACCACACAGGGAGGTATCACCATGCGAAAGACACGATGGATGCTGTTCTCCACGACGATGATGGTCGCTATCGCCTGGGCAGTCGCTGCACGGGTGCAGCCTGAAGCCACAATGGCTAACTCGGTGCAGGCAAAGGAACAGTGTGCGGACTGTCACAGCGAGGTAGTCGACATCATGAAACAGCACGCCCACGCGGGGCTTGCCTGCTCGCAGTGCCACCCCAACGCCTTAGAGCATCAGAATGCGGATGACCCCACTGCAGTACTACCCGTCGTGGACTTCCGAACAGAGACGTGCGGGTCATGCCATAAGTTTCAGCACGAAACTTTCTTGATGAGTGAACCCGGCACACCAGGCGAGTTCGGCGGCACGCCCAAAGACCCCACAGAACATCCGAAGACCAACGATTTCCCACTGTACAACAAAATCGTTGCGGGACATGGCTTCACCAGAGAGTATAACGAAGACCGCTCGCACCGATACATCCTGCGCGACCACATCGATATCAAGCGCGGCAAAAATGTGGCGTGTCTCAACTGCAAATCCACACAGGTCGCCTACTACTGGGGCAAAGAGTGGAAAGGAGTCGAGCTGACTACTGATGGTGATGTGGTTGCCAAGTGGCAGGAAGCCATCAAACGAATCCCGCAAGAGATGCAGGATTACGGCATGTCCTGTGTGCACTGCCACAACCCGCACTCCGCGCAACTGCAAATTATCAACAAGGGACTCATCAACGCCATCGCCCGCGACGGTGTGAACCCCTACTGGAAGGAGCGCAACGTCAAAAGCTTCGCCAAAGCGGACAGGCAACAACAGGAGATTCTCCTGTGCGCACAATGCCATGTGGAATACGTTTGCGGACCCGGAGCCGACAAGAAGACACGCTTCGATTTCAGCTGGCGCAAGGCACGCGACCTGGATGAATACTACGCGAAGAGGCATAACTACCAGCAGGACTGGATTCATGAGATTATCAAGGAGCCGCTGATCAAGAGCCAGCATCCCGAAACGGAGACTTTCTGGGAGAGCAAGTATGAACGGGCTGGTGCCTCCTGCGTCACGTGCCACATGCCCAAAGTGAACGTGGACGGACGCTGGCTCACCTCGCACTGGGCGGTTTCGCCGTTGCGCTACATCGACAAATACATCAAGGGCGAAAAGCTGGGCGCATATCCATGTGGACAATGCCACACGGTCTCACCACAGCAGCTGCGCCAGCAAGTGCTGCGTGTCCAGCGGCACGTCAACGAGGCGCAAAAGCGCGTGCAGCAGGCACTCAGTGACAGCATTGACGCCATCGCCGCCGCGAAGAGCGCGAAAGAAGCGGGCAAAACTGTGGATGAGAACGCCCTGAAGGAAGCGGTGCGCCTGCACCAGCTGGCGCACGTGCGCTGGGAGAACCTCGTGGTCTCTGAAAACAGCATGGGCTTCCACAATCCCGAAGAGGTGATGAAAGAGCTGAACGAGGCGATGGACTACGCCCGCCAGGCGCAGATGAAGGCGACAATGGCGGTGAAATAACTCACACTTCTGGGGGGCGAGGCTGCTGCCGAGCCGTAAACTTCTCCCCGCCCGCGGGCACGTCGGGCGGGGATTCAGTCCATCACAAGGTTCGCCTTCCGGCGTTCAATGGATTTCAGGGCAATCGCAGAACTGCCCCTGTGCTTGCGCTGGTTGCCATCGCGGCGTAACGGCGCAGCCAGCCTTCGGGCACCTCGCGCTTCAAGGGCTTCCAGTTTTGCCGGCGGCGCGCCAGCTCCTCTTCGCTGACCTTGACCTCCAGTCGTCCCTCCGGGATGTTGATGGAGATGATGTCGCCTGGATGCAAAAACGCGATGGGTCCTCCCTCCGCCGCCTCGGGAGAGATGTGCCCGATGCACGCCCCCCGCGTGCCCCCAGAGAAACGTCCGTCAGTAATCAGCGCAACCTTGTCGCCGAGCCCCTGCCCCATGATATAGCTGGTCGGAGCGAGCATCTCCTGCATGCCTGGACCGCCCTTGGGACCCTCGTAGCGTATTACCACCACATCACCCGGCTTGACCTTACCGTTCAAAATGCCTTCGCAGGCCTCTTCCTGACTTTCGAAGATGACCGCCGGACCTTCAAACACCAGCGTCTTCGGGTCAACCCCTGCTGTCTTCACCACCGCTCCCTCTGGGGCAAGGTTGCCGAACAGCACCGTTATCCCACCTGTTTGCGAATATGCCCGTTCGACGGGACGGATGCATTCGGGATCTCGAATCCGCGCGTCGGCGATGTTCTCGCCCAGCGTCTTGCCAGTCACGGTCAGGCAGTCAGTATGTAACAAACCGTCGATGCGGGTTAGCTCCTTCAGTATCGCACTGATGCCCCCGGCGCGATCGACGTCCTCGATGTGGTAATGGCTGCTGGGTGCGACCTTACAGATGTTGGGAGTGCGTCTGGACAGTTCGTTGATGCGGTTCAGGTCGTAGTCGATGCCTGCCTCATGTGCGATGGCCAGCGTGTGCAGTATGGTATTCGTCGATCCACCCATCGCCATGTCCAGCACAAAGGCGTTGTCGATACTCTCCCGTGTGACGATGTCGCGCGGCTTGATGTCGCGTCGGATGAGCTCCATCAGCGCAAACGCCGCCCTGCGGAATAGCTCCACCCGTGCGGGATTGAGGTTGTCTCGTGTGCCTGCGAGAATAGTGCCGTTGCCGGGTAATGCCATGCCCAGCGCCTCGCTCAGGCAGTTCATCGAGTTGGCGGTAAACATGCCCGAACACGAGCCGCACGTCGGGCAACCGAAGTCTTCCAGAATCTTCAGGTCACGTTCGCTAATCTTGCCCGCTTTGTACGCACCGACGCCTTCGAACACCGAAATCAGGTCTACCACCCTTCCGTCGGGGGTCTTTCCCGCTGCCATCGGTCCGCCCGAGACGAACACGGTCGGAATGTTCAAGCGCATGGCTGCCATCAGCATCCCCGGCACAATCTTATCGCAGTTGGGAATGCAAATCATGCCGTCGAAGCAGTGCGCCCGTATCATTGTCTCGACCGAGTCGGCGATGAGCTCGCGGCTGGGCAGCGAATACTTCATGCCCAAGTGTCCCATGGCGATGCCGTCGTCCACGCCGATGGTGTTGAACTCGAAGGGCACGCCGCCTGCTTCGCGAACCGCCTGCTTCACGATTTCGCCCACCTTGTTCAGGTGTACGTGCCCCGGCACAATCTCCACGAAGGAGTTGCACACGGCAATGAAAGGCTTATCCATATCCTCGTCGCGCACACCAGTCGCCTTCAGCAGCGCGCGATGCGGGGCGCGGTCGAAACCCTTCTTAATCGTGTCACTGCGCATACGGTTCACCTCGCTCGATTTTTTAGGGTAGATAAAGGATACCACAAACGTAGGCGGATTGTCTCACCATATTCCCATGCTGACGACATGGTATAATGGGATTGTCTCACCTGCGAAGGAGGCTGAGGGCGTTGGCGAACGCTGAAACGGCAGCGCATACCACTGGGAAAATGTCCGTGGACGAGTTCTTGCAGTGGTTGGATGAAGACACTTGGGCAGAGTGGAAAAGCGGGGAGGTTATTGTATTGAGCCCGGCATCGCGTTCACACCAGCGACTGGTACACTTTCTGGCTGACCTGCTGGACGAGTGGGCGCAAAGAACCGATGGTGGCACTGTGCTTTTCGCACCGTTCCCTCTTAAACTGCACCTCCCCGACGGCAACATACGAGTGCGCGAACCAGACATCCTCTTCGTCAGGAAACAAAACGCCGCACGATTGCAGGAAACCTTTGCCGAAAGCCCTATCGACCTGGTGATAGAAGTGACCAGTGCAGAGAGCCGCGCTCGCGACCGGAGAGAAAAGTTCGCGGAATACGAAGCGGCGGGCATCGGTGAATACTGGATAATAGACCCGGAACGGCAGGAAGCCGAGTTTTATCAGCTTCAGCCAGACGGACGATTCGCACTGGCTCCCCCGGATGACACAGGCATTTACGAAAGCAGGCAGCTGCCCGGCTTTCGCCTGCGCGTGGACTGGCTCTGGCGCACTCCTCGACCCCGCCCAAGCCAGTTTCCCTCTTTTGGGGAATAGCGTCCTACTCCGTCCGAATATCGCGCAGCCACTTCACGTGCCCGTCCAGAAACAGACGGTTGCGCCCCCCGCGATGCACCGATTTGCCCCGCAGTTGGGCGGGAACAGTGGCGATGGTGCGCGGAAAGTAGGGGTCGACCATCAGCTCCACCTCCGCTAAGCTCTCGGGACGACCGTAGAAGGGGCTGGGGTTCGCTCGCAGGTCGGCAAGCGCCTGTTCCGGCGTCTTCCCCCAGAAGTTGTCCACTGGCGTCGGCACGTCGATGCGGTCGAACCGCCACATCCAGTATCGGGTGAACTGGTCGGGCGCGAACGCCTGCTTCACCTGCACCACTTCGCCCATCACGCTACCGCTCACGCTGGGACAACTCCAAACCCCAACGCTGCGCACATACGGCTCCAGCACCACTGCCGCCCAGCCACAGCGCGGGTCGGACGGCGGCCAGGACGTCCACGGACGGTAGCCCAGCGCCCGCTTCAGGTCGCGCCGGTCGGGTAGGTGTTCGTCGTAGTCCTGCAGGTACATCCAGAGCGCCTGCCCCACCTGTCGCATGTGCTGTATGCAAACACTCTGGCGTGCGCTTTCCCGCGCCTGCGCGAAGACGGGCAGCAAGATTGCCGCCAGCAAGGCAACAATCGCCACCACGACCAGAACTTCTATCAAGGTGAAAGCACGAAACCAACTGCGCATGTTCAGGATTATACCCGACTCGTCGTCACGTTTACCCCTTGCATTCCGCCCACAGAATGTGCCAGAATAAATAGCCTTCGAGCACAAAAAACCATAGGCGGAGCAAATGCAAGCAAGTTCGAACGACCTGAGGCAGTTGGGGGCGCAGTTGAAGCCCTATACGAAACCGATTACGTGGCGTAGCATCCTTCAGATACTGAACACCTTTCCTCCCTTCTTCCTGCTGTTTTACCTTTCCAGTCGGGCACTGGAAACACACTGGGCGTTGACCATTCCTCTCAATCTACTTGGCGGGCTGTTTCTGGTGCGCATCTTCATCCTGCAGCACGATGCCGGACACGGCTCGTTCTTCCTCAAACGCGCTGCCAACACTGTGCTGGGCTTCTTCTCGAGCATCCTTACGATGGTGCCGTATGCCGCATGGCAATACACCCACGCGGTACATCACTCCACCAGCGGTAACCTGGACAAACGCGGCACGGGAGATGTCTACACCATGACCGTGCAGGAGTACCTGCACGCCACTCCGTGGCAGCGGTGGCGGTATCGTCTCTTTCGGCATCCACTGACGCTGTATCTGCTGGGACCCTTCGCCCTGTTCATGATAGGCTACCGTATCCCCATGGGCGTCTCGCGGCGCAGGCCTGCGCTGCTGCGAAGCATCCTGTATACCAACCTCGGCATCGCGGCATACATCGCCGCCATCGTCGCGCTGTTCGGCTGGAAGACGCTGTGGTTCGTGTATTTGCCCATCCAGTTCGTCGCAGGAGCCGTCGGCATCTTCCTCTTCTACGTGCAACACCAGTTCGAAGACAGCTACTGGGAGCGTGACCCGCGCTGGGAGTTCCTCAAAGCGGGGCTGGAGGGAGCTTCCTATCTGCGCCTGCCCAGAGTGTTGCAGTGGCTGTCGGGCAACATCGGCTTCCACCACGTGCATCACCTCGCGCCGCGCATCCCCAACTATCTTCTGGAGAAAGCCTATCGCGAGATACCCGCCCTGCAAAACGCGCCTACCCTCACGCTGAAGGACGCCCTGCAGGTGGCGGTGGCAGACCTGCACCTGTACGACGAGGAGCGCAAGCACCTGGTGGGCTTTCGAGATGTCGCGCCGTTGCTACAGCGGTAAGGCGCACCGATAAAAAGGAAATCGCAGGTTGCAGGCGAAACCACAAACTAACCCGTTTCGCTTCCGGGAGATAACCATGATCTCACCAACTTTTCGCTGGAAGCACCTCTCCAGTGCGAAGGGCGACCTGCCCGTGCCGCCTGGTTCCGACCAGCAGACGCTTTGTCTGGTGGGCGACGTCGATCGGGATGGACGCGCGGATATCCTTATCGGCTGTCGAAACGCACGACCCGCACTGGTGTGGTACCGGCAGGAAACGCTGGGCAAATGGCGCGTATATCTGGTGGAAGCCGACGCCATTCCGCTGGAGGCAGGAGGCGCCCTGGCAGATATCGACGGCGATGGAGATTTAGACATCGTGGCAGGCGGAGACTATCGCCACGACGCCGTCTACTGGTGGGAAAACCCTTACCCGCACTACGCACCCGATAAACCCTGGAAACGCCACCTTATCAAAAGCGGACTGGGAAACCAGCACCACGACCAGATTTTCGGCGACTTCGACGGTGACGGCAAGCTCGAGCTGGTCTTCTGGAATCAGGGAGCGGGCAAGCTGTTCTGGGCGCCCATACCGAAAGACCCCCGTGCTGGAGAGTGGCAGCGATACGTCGTTTTTGAAGGCGCTGGCGAAGGTCTGGCAAAGGCAGATATCGACGGGGATGGACGTGAGGAGATTCTCGCCGGCGGAAGATGGTTCGACTACGAGAAAGGCAGATGGACACACGCGCTGATAGACCCCGCCCAGAGCCATCCGAGGATTGTGGCGGCGGATTTCGACGGCGACAGGCGCGTGGAGGTCGTGATGGTACCCGGAGACGCGAACGGCAGGCTGATGCTTTACCGTTTTCAGGAGGACCCGCGGCGCTCCGAAAACTGGCACGGCGAGGACCTGCTGAAAACAGAGGTGATACATGGTCACACACTAGAGGTCGCCGATTTCAACCGCGATGGGAGACCCGACCTCTTCTGCGCCGAGATGCGCCGCTGGACTGCCGGTGACGACAACCCCCAGGCACGCGCTTGGGTGCTTTTGAACAACGGCAGCGGAGGATTTACGCCGGTAGAGGTCTTGCGGGGGCACGACTGGCACGAAGGGCGCGTGACCGACATGGACGGCGACGGCTATCCGGACCTGGTGTGCAAACCCTATAACTGGCAAACTCCCCGTCTCGATATCTGGCTGATGAGCAATCAGCCTACGGAAGCCTCGCGCAGAAAAGCATCGTTTCGGTGAAAACCGACTGGAAGATGAGCGGTGAATGTTCGGCAGTATCTACAAAACACCTGTGTCGGCTGGCAGCTGAAAGCGCATCTCTTTTCCTTCATATTCCGTGAAGAGCGTTGGCAAAAGCAGATGTTGCCAGAATGGATAAAGCGGGTAGCAGATTTGCTGAACAGGCTGCCCCCAGAGCAAGCTTGCCGAGAGATCTCCACGATATTTGTCGGTGTGCCAGCACATGCAGCTGGCTCACTGGCGCGTCGGGTAGCGGACCTCATCGTTCAGGACAAAGAAACACTGCTGTATGTCGCTGACTTTCTCTCATATCACGAGCAAGTTGACGAAGCACAAACGCTTGTTTGGAGAGGCATTCGCCTTTACGAAACCGATACGGATGTGTGGGAAAGCGCGTTTAAGATTAGTTTGAGAAGCGTGTTGTACTCGACACCCTTTCCTGAATGGCGGCGCGCTTACGTACGCTATCAGTATCTTGTTGCGAACGCACCTCCACAGATCCGAGACCATCCTTCCATCGCCCCCTACCTGTTATTCAGTGGGGAAAAAACACGGCACCTGTCCGAACTACCTGCTATCTGTCTTTTGTTCTGGCAGTCAGGAATGGTCGAAAGGGCTCGGGAGTGGCTGGGCAGGTGGTGGAATGCGTTGCGAACGCAAAATGTGGTCCCCGACGCCGCTCTGCGCGTGGCGGTGTGGTATATGCTGGGGTTAGGAATGTTCGCCGAAGCGGCAACCGACTCGTTAGCACGAGAACCGTTGACCGACCTGGTTGTTATCGCCAAATGGTTTGATGGCTCGCCCTTACCACATCCTGAAAAAGGTTCTAAGGCGCACGCCCTGCACATGTTCATTCGGTGGTCAGAGTATCTGATGGAGAGGCGTCGTCCGCCTCTCTCTACGGTTTGGCGGTCATTATGGCTTGCACAAGGTCAAGATCAGGTGTTCGTCAGTCAGATGCTTCTGACGGCTACCTTTGGGTTGCACAAACACAGGCGGCGTCGGAATTTCATGTGCCGGCTCGAGAGGTCTCGCGTCGAGTGGTTTTTGCCTTACTTACATCTGCTGTGTATTGCCACCGCCCGGCTCGGGTGGGAGGCGGAAACGCGGTTTCTCTGGCAACGAATCAGTGCGTTTGACGTGGCGTATCCGCGGAAGGAGGAGCTGCACCGATTTTTGCGCCAGAGTCTGCCCACAACCGAGCTGGAGTAGTACAGCGTCGGCGCCCCCAGTATCGGGCGAAGACAGACGGTTTGCACGGCATGGGCGCCGTTCGTGTCACCCGCACCTCTACCCCACCAGCTTTTGCATCGCCGCTTTCAGCCCGTTCAGAACCTCTTCATCGTGCGCCTCGATGTAGCACCGTATCAACGGCTCGGTACCCGATGGGCGCACTAACACCCATGCATCATCCTCCAGCAGCAGTTTCACGCCGTCTATCGAGTTCGTACTGACCACGTGCAGTCCATTCAGGCTGGCAGGAGGCTCTTCGCGAAAACGACGCATCAGTTCCCCCTTGCGCGCTTCATCCACATGCAGGTCGATGCGCTGCGTGCGGTACTCTCCCGTCTGCTGCGCCAGCTGCGCCAGTGCCTGCTTGAGTGTTACGCCTTCCTTCGCCACCATCTCCGCCATCAGCAGGTCGGCGAGGATACCGTCCTTCTCGGGGATGTGCCCGATGACGCTCAGTCCCCCGCTCTCCTCACCGCCCACCAGCGCGCCCGTCCGCGCCATCGTGCTGCCCACCCACTTGAAGCCGACAGGCGTCTCGTGCACGGTGATACTGCCGTAGCTGCGAGCCAGGGCGTCGATCTGGTGTGTGGTGGCTACGGTACGCACCACGTGCCCCTCGCCCGGCTTTAATTTGTGCAGCAGATACCATAGCGTCAATACAATCACCTGATTGGCGGTAATCATCTCGCCGTCCGCGTCCACCACGCCGAAGCGGTCAGCATCACCGTCGGTGGACAACCCCAGATGCGCCCCGGTTGCCCGTACACGCTCGCCGAGCAACTGCAGGTTTTGAGGGTTCGGGTCGGGCAGCGAGCCGCCGAAAGCGGGATTCCGCTCGCCTTTAATAGTTTCCACCTGAGCACCCACCTCGCGCAGGAAGCCGTCGACATATCCTCGCCCGGTCGCATACAGCGGGTCGTAGACCACCTTCAACCCTGCCAGCGCGCGGGTGTCCAGCAGTTGATGCAGGTGCGCGAAGTAGTCGGGGCGCGGGTCTACTGTCTGCTTCAGCGAGGGTTTCCCGTCGCGTTTCACGGACGTGGGGTTCTGGAGACAGTAGGCGATTTGCTCCTCGATGGCGTCGGTCGTTTCCGGCAAGGCAGGATGGCATGTCTCCGGGATAAACTTGATACCGTTATACTGGGGCGGATTGTGTGAGGCGGTCAGCATCACCGCACCCGCAAGCCCCTTAGCCCTGATGGTGTACACGGTAACTGGCGTGGGCGTGTCGCGGTCGGTGACCAGTGCCGGAATGCCATTGGCGGTGAGCACGTCCGCAATCAGGTCGGCGAACAGGTCGGACAGTAAGCGGGCATCGTAGCCGATGACCACGCCGCGTTCCCAGCCGTTGCGCGACTTGACATAGTTGGCGATGGCTTGCGCCACCACAGCCACATTGTCAAAGGTAAACTCGCGCGCCATAACGGCACGCCAGCCATCGGTGCCGAATTTGATAGACACGTTCAATATGTGTACCTCCTGTGTCAATGTCAGTGTTTAACTTGTCATCCTACATGTCATTCTGAGCGAAGCGAAGAATCCCGGAGACCCTTCGCTAACGCTCAGGGTGACAACAGTGAGCTGCGCCGCTAGCGCTGGGCATGACCGGTTAGTGCTCGATGCCTGCCTTTTCCTTCATTATTCACGTCTGGTGCGCGGCGGTTTCACACCCAGCACCTCGTGCGCCGCCTGTAGCACATCTTCTTCTTTCACGGCGTACAGGTGCTGATGTATCAGTTCCTGCGTTGGGCGTACCCCTTCCGGCAAGGGCACGGCTAGCGCACGGTGGCAGTCGTGGTTGTGCGCCCACCGCTGGAACTTGTGCGGTGCGAATATCGCCACCGTTGGCGTGCCCAAAGCCACCGCCGCATGCATCATGCCCGTGTCGTTACCGATAAGCAGGTCTACCTCTGCCAGCAGTGCCAGCGCCTCGCGCAGGCTGGTACGCCCCACCATGTTCAATGCGCCGTCTTTGAACGACGCCGCTACCTGCTCCGCCACATCCTGCTCGTTATTCGCCCCCAGCAGGATAACCTGAAAACCGTACTCCCTCTGCAGCTGCTGTGCCACCCAGATGAACCCTTCGGTACGCCAGCGTTTGACGTATGCATCGTTTGCTCCGGGTTGTACCAATAGTATCGGTACGCTAAGGTCTATCCCTTCCTTCGTCAGCCGCTCACGTATAGCCTCGCGTTCCTCTGGGGTTACCCACAGTTCCAGGTGCGTACCCTGAGCTGGCGCGCCGCACGCCTCCGCCACGTCCAGCAGGTGCAGAATCTCGTGTTTGGGAGGCTCGTAGGGCACTCGCCGTGTCAGCAGGAAGCCTCTGCCTTCGGTTTCGAAGCCCACTCGCTGGGGGATCCTTGCCATAAATGCCAGCACCGCGCTGCTAAGCGAACGGTTGAACAGCACCGCCAGGTCGTACCCCTTCCGGCGCAGTACGCGCCACATCTCGATGTCCACCCGGCGACGCGCCGCAACCGGACGCGCCAGATACTCATGCACATACGGACAGCCGCGCAGCAGCTCTCCCGCCGCCGGATTCGACAACAGCGCGATGTGCGCCTGCGGATAGCGTGCTGCCAGAGCGCGCATCGCAGGAACCGCCACAATGGTATCACCCAGATAGCGGGACTTGGTGACCATCAAAATGCGTCGGACATCAGACATGGGTCGTTACCTCCAGCAGAGTGCGTTCCACCATTCGCATCACTTCCGAAACCGTTATCATGTCCATACAGTCGGAGTGTTCACGGCGAGGCCTGTGACCATTGCACACCGGACACTCGTGCTTGTGGGTGATTAGCCGGTGCTCTTGCCCATAGGGCGCGGTGCGCACATGGTTAGTGGGACCATACAACCCGATGACCGGTTTACCCAGTGCGACAGAGATGTGCGCGGAGCCGGTATCTCCGCAGAGATGTACGATGCTCCTGCGCAAGATGGCAGCGAGCTCTTTCAGGTTTGTCCTGCCCACCATATCGGCAAAGGATACGGAGGTTCGAGAATGAATGTCCTCCGCCAGCGGGCGGTCCGCTTTGCTCCCCACCAGCACCACCGGCAAACGATAGTGACGGTCTATCTCGGTGATAAGGTCTGCCCATCGCTCGGTGCGCCAGCGTTTGAACGGCTGACCTGCCGACGGGTTGATGGAGATGAAACCTTCTGGCGGAGAGATGCCCGCTTCCTTCAGGAGATGGCAAACCCTTTCCTCCGCCTCCGTCGGAATAAACAGCGGAAACTCCACCCGCTCCGTTTCTGCGCCCAGATAGCGCGCCACGTCCAGATACTCCTGCACCGCGTGTTTGCTGGTGGGCTCTTTCGGCACCACGCGGTTGAACAGCCATGCCCCCTCGCGTTGCCAGTGGTAGCCGATACGAACCGGTGCCCCCGTGAGCCACGCCACCACCGCGCTCTTCAGCAAGCCCTGCAGGTCTATCGTCAGCTGGAAGTGCCGGGAGCGCAACACGCCCACTATCCGCTGCATCTCCTGCCACACGCGGTGATGCCACGCCCCATGCCGCCATGCTTTCCCGGGGATGGCGATGACCTCATGTAAATAAGGGTTTCCCGTCACCATCTCGGCGCAGCGCTCCTCCACAATCCAGCTGATTTGCAAATGGGGGAAACTGCGCTTGAGGGCTGCAGACACAGGCAAAGCGTGCACCACATCGCCGATGGAGCTCAGCTTCACAATCGCTACCCGCTCGATACTGTGCAAATCAACTTGCCGTGCTCGTTGCATGTACCTCCTCCGGTGGGCGTGTTTTCCAGCGATTGTGCAGCCACAGCCATTGCGATGGGTATTTTCGCACCTGTTGCTCGATAAGCGCGGTAATGTGTGCCATCGTGTCGGTTACATCGCGTTCCTTATCACCAGAAGGCTGAACCACAAAAGGCGGTAGCATCTCAAACAGATAGGTATTATCCGGCTGGCGGGTGCAAAACACTGGCAGAATCGGCGCGCCACTGCGCAACGCAAGCAAGGCAGGTCCCGCCACAGTGCCTGCCAGCCTGCCGAAAAACGGTACAAACACGTCGCCCGCGTTCTGGTCGGGAAGCAGTGCAACCAGCTCGTTGCGTTTCAACGCCTGCAGGACCGCGCGCACCGCCTGTCCTCTGGGGAACACACGGTATCCGCCCTGCTCGCGGATGCGATTGACCAGCACGGCGGTTGCCGAATCGTCGGCGTCACGCGCAACCACGTTCAGCACATAACCTTTACACTGGGTGAGGTACCGCGCGGCGATTTCCCAGTTGCCGTAGTGAGCGGTGATAATGAGCGTGCCTTTACCCTGCTGCACACACCACCGCAAATGCTCTTCGCCCAGCAGGGTCACCATGCGGCGCAAATCGTCTGGCGACAAACCGTCCCCCACCAGAAACTCCATCAGCGACTTGGCGAAATGGATAAACACCTGTTCCACTAACCGACGCCGCTCCCCATCGGACAAAGACTCGCCATACGCCATCTGCAGGTTGCGATCGGCGACCATACGATACCGCCGCGACAGCCGATACGCCAGTCGCCCCAGCCGCTCACCTATCCTGTACAGCACAGGTAGAGGCGTACGCTTCCCCATGTAGTGCAACCCCAACAGAGCCATCCGCCCGGCGAAGCCGCTCATGCGCTTGAGTAACCCCGCTCGCCTCTGCAGCGGTTGCACAGACCCTGCCGAATTCGCGCGTTGCCCGTTTCCTTTGTCCATTCTGGGTATTATGATACCCCTGCCGGGGCGAAACGGCAAGGGCAGAAGGGGATAAAAGATCCCGTGACGAAGATATTACAGACCCAATCACATTTTGTGAGGAGGATAATCTACCATGAAGAAGGTGTTTGCCATTGCCATCTGCGCGGTGTGTGCGCTGCCCGTTCTGGCGCAAAGCACCATCCTGCCCTCGCGCAGCAGCACCATCTTTGGTCCCACGGGCTTGTTCAGCGTGCCAACCGCCGATGTGTTGACCGCCCGAAAGTTTCAAATAGGTACGCACTTTGGACGCGACCTGAGCACGGTGGCAGTAAACGCAGGCATCGCGAACTTCGTGGAGATAGGCGTTGCCTATCTGGACCGCGATGATGCAGACAACCGCTCCATTGCCAGCGGCAAAGTGCAGTTCATTCCCACCGGCTTTGAGAATTTGAAAATCGGCGTGGGAGTGATAGATATCGCCAAGTCGGTGGAGCGAACAGGCTACATCATGGTGACCACCCGCGCAAAGGTTCCGGTGGAGGTGGAAGACACCGTATCGCAACTCATCTTACATGCCGGTTACGGTACGGGCTTGTTCCGCGAGAAGATTATCGGCGGTGCAGAGGGTGTGATCAACGGAAAGTGGCGCGTTATTCTGGAGTACGATGGGGACAACGTTAACGGCGGCTTGCGCTACAGCCACGATGAGTATCTGCGCTTGCAAGCTGGCATCCTGCGCAACCAGTTGTTCTTCAGCGCGGGCTACACCATGGAGTTCTAATCCTGCATGATGGAGGAGATGCCATGCGTCTCGCAGTGTTCGCTGGTTGGGTGTTGTTCTGTATCGCCACTACCGCTGTGTGGGGGGCGGGCACCGAAATGCGCCTGAGTGTGCAAACAAAGGGAAACGCCCCCACTCTTGTCATCGCGAGCCTGCCTTCCGCGGTGAGAACGAACGAGGTACGCCTGCTCCTGCTGCCCCAGCGCACGGAAGTGCCCTGTGACGTTCGGCTCGCGGAAAAAGGCGTGCGCCAGCTGGTGTGGATACATCCGGGAGGTAAGCGCGATTACGTGGTGGAAGCGAAAACCCCTTCCTGCCCCACGCTCTGGCAAGCCCGGCTGAAAGAGAATGCCCTTGAAATCACTCGTGAGGGCAAGCTGGTAACCCGATACGTGTTCTCCGGTGCTGCCAAACCCTACCTCTATCCCATCCATCCACCAACCGGTGTGCCCATGACTCGCGCCTACCCGATGGAACAGCGCGAGGGCGAATCCACCGACCACCCGCACCAGAAATCTTTCTGGTTCACGCACGGCGACGTGAACGGCGTGGACTTCTGGGGAGAGGGCGAAGGCAAGGGACGCATTGTACACCGCGAGTTCGCAGACATCTCCGGTGGGCGCGTGGGCACGTTCATCACCACACGCAACGAGTGGCGTAGCCCACAGGGACAGGTACTCTGCACCGATACGCGCGAGGTGTGCGTGTACGACATGGACGACCTGCGCATCATCGACCTCACCGTAACCATTCGCGCAGGCGACCAGCCGGTACGCTTCGGCGACACCAAGGAGGGCACATTCGGTATCCGCATCCCCACCAGCATGGAACTGCGTCGTGGCAAGGGAGCGATACTCACTGCGGAAGGCAAGCGCGACAAGGAGGCATGGGGCACACGTGCCGTCTGGTGCACCTACAGCGGCGACATCGGAGGCGAGATATACAGCATCTCGGTGTTTGACCACCCGGGCAACCCGCACCATCCCACCTGCTGGCACGTGCGCGATTATGGACTGTTCGCCGCCAATCCGTTCGGCTGGCACGACTTCCAGAACAATCCAAACGTGGACGGCAGTATCACCGTGCCTGCAGGTGGACAGATAACGTTTCGCTACCGCACCATCTTCGCCAGGGGAGCAATACCTGCAGAAAGGTTGAACGCACTGTACGAGGCGTTCGCTACGCCGGCAAAGGTAGACATCGCTCGGTAGAGTATCGACTTTTTTCTGTGGCTACATTTCGGGTATACTTTGCTTGAAGAAGTGATGAAATGGCAGATTGTGCTTCGACGGGTGGGCAAGGTTTTCGACGAGCGCACGGTACTGCGCGACATATCGGCGACTATGACCGCCCCCGGAGCATGGATTATATCGGGACCAAACGGCAGCGGTAAGAGCACCCTGCTTCGCATCATTGCGGGGCTACTGACGCCCACCGAAGGCGAGGTGCTGTACCTTTACAATGGAGAACGGCTGACAGCACGTCAGCAGAGGCAAGCAGTTGGCGTGGTTGCTCCAGACATGGCGCTCTATCGCCCTCTTACCGCGCTGGAGAACCTGCGGTTTTTCGCGCGGGCGCGCGGACTGTCGTTACGGGACAGCGACCTGCTGGAGTGGCTGGAGAGGGTGCAGCTGCGCTCACGGGCGCATGACCCGGTTGCCACCTTCTCCACCGGCATGGTGCAGCGTCTGAAGGTGATTACCGCGTTGCTGCACCGTCCGCCCCTGCTGTTGCTGGACGAGCCGGGCAGCAATCTGGACGAAGCAGGCGCCAGGTTCATCTATCAAACGGTCAAAGAGCACGCGGAACATGGCATCGTGGTTATCGCTACCAACGACACCCGAGAGCTGGGCTACGGTGAACCGCTCATCCAGCTGGGCAAATGAAGCGGTAGCAGTCTTTGCAAAGGACTGGCTGCTGGAGCTGCGCACACGAGTGGCCCTGGGTGCGGTGGTGCTGTTTGCGGTCACATCGGTCGTGGCGTCTGGCTTCGCGCTGGCACCGCCATCGGGTGTGCCCGCCGAGGTCAAAGCGGCTCTGCTGTGGGTGGTTATCTTCTTCGCGGCGGTGGCGGGTCTGTCGCGTGTGTTCGTCGTGGAAGAGGAGACTCGTACGGCAGACGCCCTGAGGTTAGCGGTGTCCCCGGCTGGAGTCTTTGCGGGCAAGCTGGCATTCAACACGGTACTGATGTGGACGTTGTGTGCGATAACGGTGCCGCTGTATCTCCTGCTGTTAGAAGCGCCGTTACGGAATGTGAGCCTTCTGGTGGTGGTCGTTGCGTTGGGAAGCACTGCGCTGGCATGTGCCACGACAGCGGTGGGCGCGATAGTGGCTAAAGCCACGATGCGTGGAGCCTTATTTGGCGTTCTCGCGTTTCCAGTAGCCTTACCGCCCTTGCTGGTAGCTATCCACGCCACCAAGGCGGCGTGGCTCAGCGACAGTGCGTGGCGAGTGGCAGCAGGCGACCTGCAGGTGCTGGCGGGATTTATGCTGGTGATTGTGCCCGCGTCTGTGCTGGTATTTGAACATATCTGGAGCGAGTAGATGATGAACAGAACCATTCAGATACTCACAGGCATCTGGATTGCAGGTGTGACGGTTGCTGCGTTCCTTTGGTTGCCGCCCGCGGAGGGGTTTCGCAGTCCCGAAACCGCACGAATCGTCGTTTTCCATGTGCCCTGTGCTATCCTTACCTTCGTTGCCTTTCTCGTCAACGCGGTGTACTCGTGGAAATATCTGCGCTCGCGCGACCCGCTGACCGATAGCCAAGCCAACGCAGCGGCGGAGCTGGGGATGCTCTTCGCGGTGCTGGCAACGGTAACCGGCTCGCTGTTCGCGATGGAACAGTGGGGCAGCGCGTGGAACTGGGATCCGCGCGAGACCTCCATTGTGATGCTGATGCTGGTATACGCGGCGTATTTCGTGTTACGTGGCGCGGTGGAAGAGAAGAGCAAACGGGCACGCCTCTCGGCAGCATACGCCTTACTGGCTTTCCCGGCAATGGTCTTTCTCATCTGGATCTTGCCTCGCGTCGTGGAATCGTTGCACCCGACAAACACGCTGTTCTCTCGCTCGGGGCTGGACACGGAGTACCGCATTACCCTGTGGAGCTTCTTCGCGGGGCTGATGGCGATTTTCGTATGGATGTTTCGGCTGAGACTGCGGGTGGAACTGGCGGAGGCTCGCCTGCGCCAGCAAAGCCAGCGCGTGACGCAACCTGAATCCCAACTGGCTGGAGAAATACGATGAACCCACTACTGACATACATGATTATCCCGTTGGTGGTATGGGCAGGTATATTCAGCTACCTGTTCTGGCTGGACATGCGCCTGCGGGCACTGGAAAAACGGTTCGAAGAGGAGGGACATCGGTGAAAAAGGCTTACCTTTTCGCCATGGGTTTCATCGCGCTGGGTCTATTTTTGGCAGGGCGCGCGATGATGGAGACCATAGTGCCTTATGTGTCGGTAGCCGAGGCGCGAGAAAGCACCCGAAAGGTGCAGGTGAAAGGACAGCTGGTACAGGGGTCCGTACAGATAGACCATACCCGACTGCAGACTCGGTTCACCATACAGGATGCCAAAGGTGACCTCCTGCCTGTGGTGCATCCCAAGCTGGCTCAAGGCAACATCCAGGATGCCACAGAGGTGGTAGCCATCGGGCAGATGAAGGGCGACGTGTTCGTCGCGGAAAAAATCCTGTACAAGTGCCCATCGAAGTATCAGGGCAAGGAGATGCAGGAATATCAGGAGAGCTCACAATGAACACCGCGGAATGGGGACGGCTTGTTATCTATCTCGGCGCGGCGGGCGCGGTGACAGCAACCGTGCTGTTTGCGCTCGCTGCCAGGCAGGAAGGATGGCTCGTGTGGGCACGGCGGACGTATGCCCTTGCCGTTTTCAGTGCAGTAACAGCATTTGGCATCCTGATCCTGCTTTGTATGCGCAGCGATTTCAGCGTGGTGTACGTCGCCAACTTCAGCTCCAGCGACCTGCCCTGGTACTACAAACTCTCTTCGGCTTGGGCGGGGCAGGAGGGCAGCTTCCTGCTGTGGGCGTTCTGGACAGCCCTGCTGGGACTGCCTCTCATACGCCGACTGCAACGCTATGAACCGCTGACGATGGCGGTGTACAGCAGTATCCTCGCCTTCCTGATGGCGATACTGACCAAACAATCGCCATTTCTGCAGTACCCGCCCAGCGAGGTGCCGCCCGAGGGCATGGGGCTGAATCCGCTTCTGCAGAACTACTGGATGGCCATACATCCGCCGGTTATCTTCATCGGTTTTGCCGCGCTTGCCATCCCCTTCTCCATTGCCGTGGCGGCACTGCTGCGTAAGGACTGGGATGGCTGGGCGCAAATCGCCATGCCATTCGTCATCCTGTGCTGGGTGACTCTGGGCGCAGGGTTGATACTGGGCGGCTACTGGGCTTATGTGACGCTCGGATGGGGCGGCTTCTGGGCATGGGACCCGGTGGAAAACTCTGCATTGGTGCCCTGGATTGTGATTACCGGGCTGATTCATGGGCTGATGTTGCAGCGTCATCGCGGTGGGCTGCACCGCTCTAACCTGCTGATGGCTCTGCTCGGCGCGCCCCTGTTCTTCTATGGAACCTACATGACACGCAGCGGCGCGCTTGCGGAATCGTCGGTGCACGCCTTTGACGCACTGGCGAAGGGGGCACTCGGGCTGGTAGTTGCCATGCTGCTCACCTACACCGTGGGCGGGCTTGGACTGTGGCTGGTCCGTCTGCGCAGCATTCCCGCAAAGCAGACCGCGGAAGGCTTCCTGTCGCGCGATATGGCGTTCTCGCTGGGCATCATTTCGCTCGTGCTCATTGCGGGGCTAACGCTGATCGGTGCGTCGATGCCCATCATTTCGTTGCTCATTGCGAAACAGAGTAGCGCTGTGGAAATCCGATACTACCACATCGCCAATGCACCGTTTGCCTACCTGATGCTGTTACTGCTGGGGCTGGTGCCGTTCCTGAGCTGGCGAAAGGTCGATAACACCGATGCGTTTCTGGAGCGCATTTCGGCACCCTGGTACGCCACGCTGGTGATCGGGTTGGTAGTCGCCTTCCTGTCGTACTTTATGCGGTTGCCTGTGGCACTCGGAGTGTTCTTCCTGATGCTGCTGGCGACTTTCACCATCCTGTCCAATGCGATACTGGTCTGGCGTCTGGCAAAGCAAAGCCCGATGAGCATCGGGGGCTACCTGACCCATGTGGGTGTGGGGCTGGTGCTTGTGGGATCTGCTGCCAGCGCGTTTTACGAGCAGAAGGGACAGGCTGTCATCACCAACGGCATCACCGCTCAGATGTTCGGCTACAAAGTGAGCTACGCGGGCATGACCCATCCCGATGAGGAGATGGGCAAGGATAACGCCGTGCGCTTGAAGTTCGAACATTTGAAGGGAGGCAAGAGCTTCGAAGCGCGCCCTGTATACTATTTCGACACCCACAACCCCATGCAGCCGCGCCGCGTGGCGGAGCCATATGTCCATAAGCACCCCCTGTACGACCTTTACATCGCTATCGGAAGTGACGGGGCAGGGGTCATCGAACGAGTGGAAGACCGCGGTAAAAGCCTGCCTATCCGTCGAGGCGAGACCAAGAAGATGGGTGATTACACCATCCACTTCAAGAGCTTTCAGGTAAAGGGCGCGATGGGCGACGCCGACATGAGCATCGGCGCAGTGCTTGATGTAGAATATAAGGGAAAGAAGACGGAGCTGGTGCCCGAGGCGGTGTTGGGCAAGGGTTCCAAGCCTGTCAATCTTCCCGGTGGCGGACAGGTCGTGCTGTATCCCGACGAGATTAACGCCAACGAACGCATGGTTGTCCTGCGCTTCGCGGGGATGCCTGGGCAGACCACCATGCCCGACCATGTGCTCGTGCCGGTGGAGGTCAAGATGAAACCGCTCATCAACCTCGTGTGGCTCGGCACGATACTGATGATGCTCGGCGGAGGAATAGCTATGCGACGTCGGTTCGTCGAGCTGCAGCAGGAGCAACAGGAACCCGTTACAGCACCGGTTGAGGTGGGTAAACAGCCCAAAGCCCGCACGAGGCCGGCTCCGGGGGTCACAGGAGGACATTAGCGCATGGTGCTTCGGCAGATGCTGAAAAGCAAAATCCACCGTGCTACCATCACCGAAGCAAACGTGGACTATATCGGCAGTATTACCATCGACTCCGACCTGATGGAGCGAGTAGACCTTCTGCCGGGCGAGCTCGTACACGTGTGGGATCTGACCAATGGCGAGCGGTTCGAAACTTACGCTATCGCCGGAGAGCCGGGTAGCGGGGTCATTTGCGTCAACGGTGCTGCTGCGCTCAAAGTGTCGGCAGGGCACAAAGTGATTATCGCCGCGTTCGCCCTTGCCGACGAGCCCATCACTCCACGCATCATCCTCGTGGACGACAGCAATCGCTTTGTGAAATATTTGTAGAAGGGGGGAGAACTCGTATTGCCGGCGGTTTGGGTAATAGCCTTCGTGGCGGTTGTGTTGCTCGTCGCGTATCGATGGTACGGTACTTTCCTGGTCAAACGGGTTTTTGGAGTTGACGACGCTTCCCCTACCCCAGCCCACACGCTGAGAGACGATGTGGACTACGTGCCCGCGCCTGCGCCGGTGCTGTTCGGACACCATTTCGCTTCTATCGCCGGGCTGGGGCCTCTTCTGGGACCGGCTATTGCTGTGGTTTGGGGATGGCTCCCTGCGCTCATCTGGATTGTGATAGGAAGCATCTTCATCGGCGCAGTGCATGATGCTGGTTGTCTGGTCGCCTCCATACGAAACCGGGCGCGTTCCATCGCCGATGTTACCGCCGATGTCATGGGGCATCGTGCCCGCACGTTGTTTTTGCTGTTCGCCATTTTCGCCCTCTCGCTGGCAATGGGAGTGTTTGTCGTCAATATCTCGACCCTGTTTGCACCGGGCGCAGGTGCGGCAGAAGGAGGACACGTTCCTCAAGCCGTTCTGCCCAGCACGATGCTCATTGTGATTGCACTGGTGGTCGGTGTTCTGCATTACCGCGTGCGCTTACCGCTGGCTCCTCTGACCGTTGGGGCGGTTGCCTTGAGCCTGCTTTTCATCTGGATAGGTGTGAGGCTCCCAGTAACCGGTGTGGCAGGCATCAGCCTGAATCCGCAACGTTGGACGTATGCGCTGATGCTTTATGCCTTCGTGGCTTCCATCCTGCCTGTATGGCTTTTGCTACAACCGCGGGACTACGTGAACTCTTTCCAGCTCTATCTGGGCATGGTGCTGCTGTTCGTGGGAACGGTGGCGGGTAGTCCGCAGATGGTCGCGCCTGCGGTCAATGCTTCGGCACAGGGGCTACAACCGCTGTTTCCCATGCTGTTTATCACCGTAGCCTGCGGAGCGGTATCCGGTTTTCACGCACTGGTAGCTTCAGGTACCACTTCCAAGCAGCTGTCGAAGGAGAGCCACGTACAGCCTGTGGCTTACGGGGGTATGCTCACCGAAGGCTTGCTGGCGACGCTGGCACTGGTGAGCGTATCGGCGGGCTTTGGCTCCTTTGGTGAATGGTCCAGCCGCTACGCCGACTGGAAATCCGCAGGTACTCACGCCCTGTCCAACTTCGTTCACGGTGCAGGGGTCATTATCTCGTCCTGCGGCTTGCCTTTAGACCTGGCAAAAGTGTTCATCGCCACGGTGGCGGTGGGCTTCGCTCTAACAACGCTGGACAGCGGCACGCGCCTCATCCGCTACAACATTCAGGAGCTTGGCGGCGCGTGGAGACTTTCTGTGTTGCAACGTCCGCTGGTGGCTACCGCCGTTGCTGTTTGCTTCATCGGCGGGTTTGCACTGATGCGCTCGCCGGACCCCGTCACCGGTCAACTGAAGCCGCTGGGTTCTATTCTCTGGCAGCTGTTCGGCACATCCAATCAGTTGCTGGCGGGGCTATCGTTGCTGGTGGTATCGCTTTACTTGCGTGCACTTGGACGCGCCTCCGCCTATACTGCTGTACCAATGGCATTCATGCTGGTGGTGACCGTCAGCGCACTGCTCTGGAGCATGTGGAACTTCTGGAATCAGGGCAACTGGCTGCTTCTGAGTATCGCAGGCGTGATTTTGCTGCTGGCGATGTGGCTGGTGAAAGAAGCCATGCAAACGATACGACAATCCGTGTTTGCATTCAACGCTTTGCCCGTGAGTGATGATTAGCAAATTAAGATACAAATCAGGTATTATTTACGGCTTTTTCGAAAAAAGGCGGGCTTACCCCTTGTTTTGGCACGAATCTTGCACTATAGTAAGAATGGGTATGATTAGAAAGGAGGATGGAGTATGCGTAAGATAAAGGCTGTTCTGATAGCAGTAGGCGTGGCACTCACAGTGCCAGTGCTCGCAGGAACCCCCATACCTGAGGTCGAGCCCAATGATGCGTTCGGCACTGCTCAGCTGATTGCCCGCGGGCTATTCAATCCCACTGGCTCGGTGAGCATTCTGGGGAAGGTGAAGCCAGGTGATGTGGACTACTTCCAGATTCCCTTGCTGACCGGGGACTTTTTGGCTGTAAACCTCGTAACGCTACCCAATTCGCCCAGTGGAGCAAGCGCACTGGGTCTGTTCGACCCCGCAGGGAGCCTGGTTGCATATGACCTGTACACTCCCAACGTGCTTGCGGGCCTGGTGAACAGCAACGGCAACTGGCGAGTGGCAGTCAGTGGTTATCCCGATGTCGGTTCCACGTTCCTTGGCGACGACGGCATTCCGTTCAACGGCACGCATCCGCAGGATATCGACTATCTGCTCACGATTAGCCTGGTCCCCGTACCCGAGCCGGGTGGATTGCTGGCTCTGGGCACAGGTATCGCAGGGCTGTTGGGTTACTCGGTGCGGCGGCGTCGCACCAGCTAGTCCCGCCAGCGCAAAGCCTCCGTCTCCAGCAGCCCGTCCGAGGACGGGCTGCTGTGTTTTATCAGAAACCCACCAACGCCTTCTATGGTAAACAGGTATCGCTACGCGGTTCCTCCAAAGCCCATACCCTGGGATAAACGCTTAACGAAATGCTAACAAGGTTTTTCACTTCTATTCATGTTCGCGCCTCGCCAAACCTTGACAAACCGGCAGCATGTATGGTATAAATTATGCACCAATCAGAGCAATCCTATCGACAAGTTCATATCGGGAACGCGATGAAGAGGAGTAGTAGGCAGACGGCGGACTTACAGAGAGCTGCCGGTGGGTGCGAGGCAGTAGACGCCCCTGCCGAAACTCGCCTCGGAGCAGAGAGGCTGAAAGAGGAGGCATCTTGCAAGTAAGTCTCTCCGGGTGCGCCCGATATCGCGCAAGAGTGGCTCGCGCAGCCGTTAACGGTTTACTGTACCCGCCCTCCGGCGCGAGCAACAAGGGTGGTACCGCGTGAGGTCATAAAGCCTCTCGTCCCTTGAGGGATGAGAGGCTTTTGTAATATCAAGGCTACACAGAGGGAGGTCGTATTCAACATGGCAAAATGGTCTGGAGCACAAATCCTGCTGGAATGTCTGCGACAGGAAGGCGTGGAGCACATTTTCGGCTACCCGGGCGGCGCGGTCTTGCCCATCTACGACGCGCTGTACGACTACCGGGACATTCAACACATCCTGGTACGCCATGAGCAGGGAGCAGCGCACATGGCAGATGGTTATGCGCGCGCTACCGGCAAAGTGGGCGTATGTCTGGTCACCAGCGGTCCTGGAGCCACCAACCTCATCACCGGAATCGCCACCGCCCAAATGGATTCCATCCCCATGGTCGCGCTCACCGGGCAGGTGCGTACCACCTACATCGGCAAAGACGCTTTTCAGGAAACCGATGCCATCGGCATCTCCATGCCGATTACCAAACACAACTATCTGCTGCGGCGCACGGAAGACATTCCGCGCGTCATTGCCGAAGCCTTTTATATCGCGCGATCGGGGCGCCCCGGCCCTGTGCTTGTAGACATCCCTCTGGACGTCAGCCTTGGCAAGATAGAGTGGGACCCGTCTTCATATCAGAAGAACCCGGATATTCCCTCCTACCGCCCGACGTACAGGGGACACGAAATGCAGATTCGCAAAGCCGCTCAGGCGATTAAAGAGGCGAAACGCCCGGTGCTGTATGTAGGCGGTGGTGCGGTGCAATCGGGAGCACAGGCGGAGATAACCGAGCTTTCCGAGCGAACCAACATTCTGGTGACCACCACCCTGATGGGCAAAGGCGCCATCGACGAAACTCACCCGAATAGCCTGGGTATGCTGGGGATGCATGGCACTGCCTACGCCAACCACGCCGTGCATAACTGCGACCTGCTGATTGCGGTAGGAGCGCGTTTCGACGACCGCGTCACCGGCAAGCTGGACCAGTTCGCCAAGTACGCCAAGGTCATCCACATCGACATTGACCCGGCGGAAATCGGCAAGGTGGTGCACTGCGACATCCCCATCGTCGGTGATGTCAAGACGGTGTTACGGGAGCTGCTCAAATATGTGGAACCCCGCCCAGCCACCGAATGGAACCGCCAGATTATGGAATGGAAGCGAATGTTCCCGCTCGTCTACCCCAAAGACGGGCAGATGCACGCGGAGTACGTTATCGACGAAATCTGGCGGGTCACGGAGGGCAATGCGATTGTGACCACCGGTGTGGGGCAACACCAGATGTGGGCAGCGCAATACTACAAGGTCAAGCGTCCGCGCCAGTTTATCACCTCTGGTGGGCTGGGCACTATGGGCTTCGGATTGCCAGCCGCCATCGGCGTACAGCTCGCCCTACCCAACGAGAAGGTGGTGTGCATCGACGGCGATGGCTCCTTCCAGATGACCGTGCAGGAGCTGATGACCGCCGTGGTGTACGAACTGCCTATCGTGGTGGCGATTATCAACAACCGCTCGCTGGGCATGGTGCGCCAGTGGCAGGAACTGTTCTGGAGCGAACGATACAGCCATGTCGACCTGCAAGCCTCACCCGACTTTGTGAAGCTGGCAGAGGCATACGGGGCTATTGGCATGCAGGTGACCCGCGCGGAAGATGTGGAACCTGCCCTCCGAGAGGCGCTCAGCCAGAAACATAAGCCGGTGGTCATCGACTTCGTCGTGCCAACCGAAGAAAACGTCTACCCGATGATTCCCTCCGGGCAGAGCATCGAGCAGATGATGCTGCGCAAAGACCTTGAGCAGCTGCGCGTAACGGTGGACACCGACGGCGAACAATGGTCGTTTGCAGACCAGGAGGAAATCCTGAAACGGTTCGTGGAACAGCCCGCAAGGCAATAAGGGGTGCAGACGCAATGGCAGGGATAACGGATAACGGCAGAGAACACCAGCATACGATAACCGCGCTGGTGCAGAACCACCCGGGTGTGCTGGCAAGGGTGGCAGGATTGTTCGCGCGACGCGGGTTCAACATCGAGTCGCTGGCAGTCTCGGTGACCGAGAACCCCGAAATCTCGCGGATGACCATCGTGGCGCGAGGCGACGACCGTGTGCTCGAACAGATTACCAAGCAGCTCAATAAGCTGATAGAGGTCATCCGGGTGGTAGACTATGTGGAGCACACGGCGGTGGAACGCGAGCTCGCGCTCATCAAAGTAAACGCCGAGCCGAAGGACCGCTCGGAGATACTGCAACTGGCGGAGGTGTTTCGCGGTCGCGTCATCGACGTCAGCGAGAAGACATTCCTTATCGAGCTGACGGGCGGGCCGGAAAAGATCGATGCCTTTGCCCGTTTGATGGCGCCGTACGGCATTCGGGAAATGGCTCGTACCGGCGTCATTGCGATGGCACGGGGCACCAAGACCGCATGAAGGAGGCCTGGCGGTGCAGGAGATAATCACAGCGAAGCAGGTGGATACGCTGTTCCTTGCGCTGGCGATAGCCGGTCCCTTGCTTGGGGCAGGCATCGCATGGGCAAAGAGCAGGCGCGCTCTCACCGGTTTGCTGTGGGGATTGCTCCTCACCGCCAACTGGATACTCTGGCGTATCTACAATGCCATTACCGACCGGCTGGGGCTGGATACAGTGCGCAACCTGCTGGTGAACCTGGCGTTGTTTGTGGTGCTGGGTGCGATCGCAGGTTTTCTGGCGGCGCTCCGCGCAAAACGAAGGGAGGTATCCTATGGAGCTGGTGCGGGTGGTGGTCAAACGCCGCAACACTGATGGCACCTCGGAGTTGGACATCCATCTGCAGACCACTCCAACAGGTAGTCTATTAGCAGGTGCGACGGTGCTGTGGATAGGAACGAAGGTATTCCGGATGCTCAAACGTCGCTGGTGGCTGCCTGTAGGCGTCGGAGTAGCGATGCTGGCTCTGCGCCAGTTGACTTCGGCAAATAAGCACCAACAAGTTCAAGAAGAGACATGCGAGGAGGAGTAAGATGGCACGGGTGTATTATGATGCAGACGCAGACCTGAGCATCTTGCAGGACAAAACGATTGCGGTTGTGGGATACGGAAGTCAGGGTCATGCACACGCGCAGAACCTGCGCGACAGCGGTGTGAAAGTGATTGTGGGGCTGCGCCCGGGAAAGTCATGGAACCGCGCGAAAGAGGACGGTTTTGATGTGTACGAGGTGGACGAAGCCACCCGCCGCGCCGATATTATCATGATACTGGTCAATGACGAGTTTCAAGCCGCGCTGTACGAGAGCAAAATCGCCCCGAACCTGAAAGAGGGCAGCGCGCTTGCTTTCGCGCACGGTTTCAACATCCACTTCCACCAGATTATCCCGCCGAAGACAGTGGATGTGTTTATGGTCGCCCCAAAGGGACCGGGACATCTGGTGCGCAGAATGTACACGGAAGGCGTCGGAACGCCGTGCCTGATTGCTGTATATCAGGATGCCACCGGCAAGGCACGCGACCTTGCCCTCGCCTACGCCAAAGCTCTGGGAGGCACCCGTGCGGGCGTCATTGAGACCACCTTTAAGGAAGAGACCGAAACCGACCTGTTTGGCGAACAGGTGGTGTTGTGCGGTGGAACCACTGCACTGGTGAAGGCGGCTTTTGAGACCCTTGTGGCGGCTGGCTATCAGCCCGAGGTGGCATATTTTGAGTGCCTTCATGAGCTGAAGCTCATTGTGGACCTGATGTACGAATCCGGCATCACGGGAATGCGCTACTCCATCTCCGACACCGCCCAGTATGGCGACATGACGCGCGGTCCGCGCATCATCAACGAACAGGTGCGCGAGGAGATGCAACGTATCCTGAAGGAGATTCAGACCGGACAATTCGCTAAGGAATGGATTCTGGAGAACAGGGCAAACCGTCCGGTTTTCCGTGCCCTCGCCGCCGCTGACGAGAACCATCCCATCGAGCAGGTAGGGCGGCAGCTGCGTGCGATGATGCCATGGTTGAAGAAACCGGCGGTAAAACCGGAAGATTTACAAAAGTAACGGGACAAACGGGGTGCAGCATAAGCCTGTAAGCCCCAAAAGGACAGGTGATGAATCATGAGCAGTGATGGGGTACGTATCTACGTCTTTGACACCACCCTGCGCGATGGAGAACAATCTCCGGGCGCATCGCTGAACGTGGAGGAGAAAATCGAAATAGCCCGTCAGCTGGAACGTCTTGGCGTGGACGTGATCGAAGCCGGGTTCCCCATCTCCTCACCCGGCGACTTTCGCGCGGTCAACGAGGTCAGCAAAATCGTGCAGAACGCAGCGGTGTGTGGGCTTACCCGCGCCGTGCATAAGGACATTGAAGTCGCTGCAGAGGCGCTGAAGCCCGCCAAACGCCCGCGCATTCATACCGGTCTCGGTGTCTCCGATATCCACCTCAAGTACAAGCTGCGCATGTCGCGTGAGGAAGCGCTGGAGCGCGGCGTGGACGCGGTCAAGTTCGCCCGCCGCTTCGTGGACGAGGTGGAATACTTCCTCGAGGACGCCGGGCGTGCTGACCCCGAATACATCTACCGCGTGATTGAAGCCGTTATCGACGCGGGAGCCACCGTGATTAACGTGCCCGACACCACAGGCTATACCGTGCCCGAGGAGTTCGGTGCGCTCATTCGCGGCATTATGAACAACGTGCCCAACATCGACAAAGCCATCGTCTCGGTACACTGCCACGACGATTTAGGCATGGCAACCGCCAATACGCTGGCTGGAGTGCTGAACGGTGCGCGACAGGTAGAAGTCACCATCAACGGCATCGGCGAGCGCGCGGGTAATACCTCGCTGGAAGAGGTGGTCATGGCGATACACACCCGCAAGGACGTGTTCAAAGACATGTACACGGGCATCAACACCACCGAAATCTACAAGACCAGCCGCCTGGTCAGCACCCTGACGGGCATTCTGGTGCCGCCGAACAAAGCCATCGTGGGCGCGAACGCCTTTGCGCACTCGTCAGGCATCCATCAGGACGGCGTGCTGAAGGAGCGTACCACCTACGAGATTATCGATCCGCGCACGGTTGGCATTACCGAAAGCAAGATTATCCTCACCGCACGAAGCGGAAGGCATGGTGTACGCCACCGGCTGGAAGAGCTCGGCTACCGTCTGGAAAACGAGCAATTCGAGCGCATCTACGAAAAGTTCCTCGAACTGGCAGACAAGAAAAAGCAGGTGTACGACGAGGATTTGGAGGCTCTGGTTGCCGACGCCGCTTCTACGGTGGTGCAAACCTATGAGCTGGTGCACGTGCAGGCACTGGCAGGCGACAAGATAGTGCCCACCGCTACGGTGAAGCTGCGTCACGCCAACGGCGAAGAGCGTACCGCAACCGCCACTGGCACGGGGCCCGTTGACGCTGCCTACAGCGCGATTAATAATATCGTGCAGGCACCCAACGAGCTGCTCGAATTCACCATGCAGGCTGTCACAGAAGGCATCGATGCCATGGCAGAGGTAACGGTGCGCGTTCGGGGGCAGGAAGGCGATGTGTTTACCGGCAGAGGCTCCGCCACCGATATCGTGGTTGCCAGCGCGAAGGCGTACGTACAGGCATTGAATAAGCTCCTGGACAAGCGGTCGGGCGGGCGACGCACCGCCATGGCCGAAGAGCTGGAACACGTGTGACATGAACCACTGGCAAACAGCTTTGGGAATGCTTCAGGTGTACCTGCCGTCCATAGGGCTGTTTTTTGTGGGCGGCTTGCTGGGGCACGGCATCGCCAATCGGCTGGGGTTCTCCCTGCGTGCCGAATGGACGCGCTGGATGACCACGCTATACCTGTTCAGCCTGCTCATCCCCTTGCCGTTGTGGGTGGAGGGTTCCCTGTTCTACGGGAATCTCTGGCTTGTCTACGCCCTGTTGTCGCTGACTATCGGGATGGCGAGGGGGTTGGCGTTTCCTGAGCGCGAGGAACAACGCAGACGCACCCGTGAACGCCTGCAACGCGCGCGCGAGTCCATCCAGCAAAGCCTGGAGCAACCGCAAAACGAAAAAAGAACCTCCTTTCCCGGAGTTCGCCCGTTCATGCAGGAACACGTGGAGGCGATGTATAAAGGAAAAACAATCTAAAACGCACATTGAAAGGAGGCGCTATGTACTCACGCGACACGTGGAGGTACGAACGGGGCATTCTGATACGTCAGCCGCCCCTTCGCGTGAGCATCTTTGTGGATGGGGCGAATATGTATTACGCCCAGAAACGGTTGGGCTGGTTCATCGATTTTCGGAAGGTGCTGCACTTCTTCGGTCCAGCACAAAACAACGTGATTAGTGAGGCATACTATTATACTGGCGCGGACAGCGCGACCCTGGCTCGGGATATTCGGTTCCATGAGTATCTGATGTATTCCGGCTACATTGTGCGCACCAAGAACATTAAACAGGTGATTGACGACGCAACCGGTGAGATTGTAGAGAAGGCTAATCTGGACGTCGAGCTGGTTATCGACATGTTCAACACCGTCAACCTGTTTGACATGTGCGTGCTGATGAGCGGAGACGGCGACTTCGAGCGCGCACTGGAACTGTTGCGCTGTAAGGGCAAGCGGATAGCGGTGGTTGCTCATCCCGATATGACCGCGCGCGAACTGCGCAACGTGGTCGGGCGCAACTACTTCGACCTGCGCGAGATGGCTTCGCATATCGCACGCACCGACAGGATGCCGGAATACGATGAGGTCGCAATAGCGCGCGAATACATGCCGGAGGAAACGCAGTAATTACAGATGGACATGCCAAAACAAACAAACCAGAGTCTGAGATGCGGTTTCGTGCCGGTGAGAATACCGCGCACGCGACCGCGTCTCCTTCTGCCCTGCAACTGGCTCTCCGCCGAGGAAGCCGACACGGAGGTTGATATTGGATACCCCGTGCCGCTGGCAGGAGATGTATCCATCCATAATTCCACCCCTGCGTAAGAGAACGCTCACCAATTCCGTGATTCGCGATGACAGCCCGCTGGAGGGCGAGGTTTCTGCCGCGCTGTTTTCGCGTCACCATGAGGCAGAACGCCGACCGAATCTATCTCTTTCCACACCACTTCCGCAACATAAGAACGTCAGGAGGTTTGCCCAGTGCGCAAGAAGATAGCGGTACTGCCCGGCGACGGCATCGGTCCCGAAATCATCTCGCAGGCCATACGCGTGCTTGACCGCATCGCCGAGCGTTACAACATGCATCTGGAATACTACCAAGCCCTCGTGGGAGGCGCAGCCTACGACGCCACCGGACATCCCCTGCCTGCGGAGACATTGGAGCTGTGCAGGCAATCCGACGCGGTACTGTTCGGTGCAGTGGGCGGACCCAAGTGGGATAACCTGCCCCCTGCCCTGCGCCCGGAAGCAGGCGCGTTGCTCCCGTTGCGCAAAGAGCTCGGGTTGTTTGCGAATCTGCGCCCTGCCCTGCTGTTTTCCCCGCTCGCCGGTGCGTCCCCGCTCAAGCCGGAAGTACTGGGCGAAGGGCTGGATATTCTGGTGGTACGCGAACTGACCGGAGGCATCTACTTTGGTCAACCGAAGGAGCGGCGCGATAGGGGGCGCACCGCCGTAGACACCTGTATCTACACCGAAGCGGAGGTGGAACGCATTGCGCATGTTGCCTTCCGCGCGGCACAGGGGCGATGCAAAAAAGTGGCGTCGGTGGACAAGGCGAACGTGCTGGAGACTTCGCGCCTGTGGCGCGAGGTGGTCACGCGCGTTGCCGGGCAGTATCCCGATGTGGAACTGCAACACGTGCTGGTGGACAACGCCGCCATGCAGCTGATACGCAACCCGCGCCAGTTCGACGTGATACTTACCGAGAACATGTTTGGCGATATCCTGAGCGACGAGGCGGCGATGCTCACTGGCAGTCTAGGAATGTTACCCTCCGCCAGCCTCGGCGAGGGCACATTTGGGCTGTACGAGCCGGTACACGGCTCCGCCCCGGACATTGCCGGACAGGGCATTGCCAACCCGCTGGCGACCATCCTTTCCACAGCGATGATGCTGAGATACAGCTTCGGTATGGAGGCAGCAGCGACCGATATTGAAAAGGCAGTGGACGCTGCCCTGCGCGAAGGCTATCGCACCCCCGACATCTGGCAGGAGGGGTGTCGCAAAGTGGGTACAATGGAGATGACCGATGCGGTGCTACAACACCTGTGAGGCGACGGGCGATGAAAAAAGTGGAGTGCATCATCCGACCCATCAAGATCGACGAAGTCAAAGAGGCTTTAGAGGAAATCGGCATCACCGGACTGACGGTGACCGACGTGCGCGGCTATGGACGCCAGCGAGGTCGCACGGAAAAGTATCGGGGCAATACCTATACCATTAACTTTCTGCCCAAGCTGAAGCTGGAGGTGGTCGTGCCGGATGACCGCGCGGAGGAGGTCGTGCAGGTGATTGCCGAAGCCGCACGCACAGGAGAAATCGGCGATGGCAAGATTTTTGTCTCGGAGGTGGAGGAGGTCATCCGCATCCGCACAGGCGAACGAGGCGAATCCGCGCTGTGAGCAGTCAGCGCAAGAGGGTAAGCCATACCGATTGACTCACCGCGCTGAGTAAGGTGGACCCGGTAACGATTTGCGAGGCAAAAGCCTCCTGAGTGCGATACTGTGCGCTGAGGATAAAGACGTTTACCGCTATCGGTAACCCGGCAGTGGCGACCAGTACCGCGCCGACATCCCGGGAAAAGGTGAAGAGAGGTAGCATCGCCAGCGCGAGCAGGGGCGCAATCACCAGACGCAGTGCAACCGGCAGCGAAACAAGCACGACAGACGGTCACCCGATGCCCCTGCCCAGCTGCGTGCCCAGTGTGAGCAGGGCGACGGGAACCAGAGCGTCTGCCATGTAGTCGAGCGGTATCGCCAGAGGCTTCGGCAGCTGGATGGAAAAGGCGTTGAACAGCAGAGCGGCAGCCAGCGCGTAGATGACCGGCAAACGGGCGACAGCGCGGAGGATGTGCACTCTGTGCGGCTGCCCGCTTTCCATCAGCAGCACGCCGAAGGTAAAAGTCATCAGGTTTTGCACAAGCAGCACCACCGTGGCGACGCTCATGTAGCGGTCGCCAAAGGCGAGCAACACAAAAGGAATACCATAGTTGCCGGCGTTGGTTAGCATGGAGGCCAGCAACAGCACCTTGCGATAGGGCTGAAACACGCTGTGCCGGTAGAGCAGCAGAGCGATGAGGAACATCAGTGCACTGTGCATCAGAACAAACAGCGCGATGTCTCCCATCGTCAGCAGACTGAGGTCTGCCTGTAGCATCTTGACGAAGACAAGCGCAGGCACGAAGGCATAGAAGTTGATGCGCGTCAGAGTCGAGATATCCAGTGTGAGGGCGCGTTCTAACAGCGCGCCCACAAGGATAATGAAAAAGATAGGAAAGATGACCTGCCAGAAGATGCCGAAGGCGTTCACGAGCTGCCTCCGGTTATCTCTTTGAGCTTCTGGAAAAAGGCACGCTTATGTTCGTCGTTAATAGACCAATTCACCGGAACGGTCTGGAAACCGCTGAGCTGGGCGAAGTCTCGTTCGCGGGGTTTCACCGTCCAGTCCATACGGCGGTCTCTGTACATACTACCGTAGCCCTGATGGTAGAAGCCCCACGAGGCGTATTCACTCAGCGCGGCTTCGAGGTTATCGAGGTGAACGCTGTCTTCGTTGACCACAATGGGGCGCGGACGTTTGCGGTAGGCGGTGGACTGGCGGATACGCTGGATTTTGCGGCGCAGTTCGTCGGGCATACAGCCGTTGCCGTGCGGCAGGGTGATGTCCTCCGCCTCCAGCCATGCTTCGGTGGGTATCTGGTCACCTCCACCGGTGCTGTTTCCCACCAGCAACCTCCTGCCCCGATAGGTCACGCCTTTGACCATCTCGATCACCCGGTGGATATTGCCCGGCTCCAGAACGGGGAAGTTCCACCACTCGGCGGACTCGTTGGCAACGTCCACCAGAATGTTGCGGTAGCCGGTGGAGAGGAGCCACTCGGTCGTGCGCACCACCACGTCATATACGACTTTCTCGGAAACGAAACGGCGGGCGTGCTTGACATAGAAGTAGTTGACAATGACCACCATACCCGCCTCGTCGGCAGCCTTCAAAACGCGAAGCAGGCGATCGAAGTAAGGCTGTTTGAACTTGCCCTCCGGCGTGAAAGCGGAGTTGATGTAGCGGTCGTACACCTCCGGAGTGTACACCGAACCCCCTCCTTGCAGCCCAACGGTGACCGCCAGCAGTCCATACGAACGGTAAGCCGGCAGCATCTTGCAAAACTCGTCGGTATTGCGGTCAGGGTCCCACACGCCGGTATCGGGATATGCCCACAGCTTGCGTGTCTGTTCGCACTCGTCGTCGAAAATCGCCTGAACCATGCGCGAGTTGAACAGCAAGCCTTCGACAGGCATTCCTTTGTAGGATCTGCCTGCATAGGTGGGGCGTCCGTTAATCAGGAAGCGGTTACCGTCGATAGTGATTTCCGTGTTCATCTTGCACTCACCGTGACAAGCTTCGCTACAGGTTATCCTATCACCTGCAACCGGCATTTCTTATCAGGAGGTCTGATTCATGGAAAAACAGCGCATTGAAATCTACGACACCACCCTGCGCGATGGCTCGCAGGGCGAAGGGGTCAACTTCACTGTGGAGGACAAACTCAAAATCGCGCAAAGGCTGGACGAGTTCGGCATGGACTATATCGAGGGAGGCTGGCCCGCCTCCAACCCGAAAGACACCGAGTTTTTCCAGCGAGCGCGGAAGTTAAAGTTCTCACATGCGAAGCTGGCAGCGTTCGGCAGCACCCGCCGCGCCAAACTCAAAGCGGAAGAGGACGAGAACCTGCAGGCGCTTGTCGCCTGTGAGACGCCTGTCGTCACCATTTTCGGCAAGAGCTGGGATATGCACGTGACTCACGCGCTGAAGGTGTCTTTGCAGGCGAATCTGGAGATGATTTACGACTCGGTGAAGTTCCTGAAGGAGCGTGTTCCGCAGGTCATCTACGACGCGGAGCACTTTTTCGACGGCTACAAACACAACCCCGAGTACGCCATCAAAACGCTTCAGGCGGCACAAGAGGCAGGAGCCGATATGCTGGTGCTGTGCGACACCAACGGCGGAACCCTGCCGCACGAAGTCGCGCAAATCATGGATGAGGTGAAACCACATGTGCACGCGCCGCTGGGCATCCATGCGCACAACGACAGCGAATGCGGTGTCGCGAACAGCCTGATGGCGGTGCTGCACGGCGCGGTGCACGTGCAGGGCACTATTAACGGCTATGGCGAGCGCACTGGCAACGCCAACCTGTGCTCGATCATCCCTGCGCTGGTGCTGAAGATGGGCTACGAGTGCCTGAAACCCGATTCTCTGCGTCACCTCACGGCGCTATCAGGATACATTGATGAAGTGGCGAACATGCCGCACAACCATCGAATGCCTTACGTGGGACGCAGTGCGTTTGCCCACAAGGGGGGTGTACACGTCGATGCGGTGCTGAAGCACGAGCGCACGTACGAACACATCCCGCCAGCAGCTGTCGGTAACGAACGACGCATTCTGGTCTCGGAGCTGGCGGGAGGGGCAACGGTTGCCCACCACGCACAGCGGCTGGGCTTGCAACTGGACAAAAGCACGCCTGAGGTGCGCAGGGTGCTGCAGAAAGTCGCGCAGATGGAGAACGAGGGCTACTCGTTCGAGGCAGCAGAGGCTTCCTTTGAGCTGATGCTGTTGCAGCAGACGGGCAGGTACCGGAAGCTGTTCGAGTTGAAAGGCTTTCGAGTCATCGTCGAGAAGCGAGGAGATAGAGGCGAAGTCGTTACCGAAGCGACCGTCAAAGTGGCGGTAGATGGACGGGAGATGCTCACCGTTGCCGAGGGTAACGGACCCGTCCACGCGCTGGACGGTGCGCTGCGCAAGGCGTTGCTGGAGTTCTACCCCGAGCTGGCGCACATTCGCCTCACCGACTACAAGGTGCGTGTGGTGAACGTGCGTGAGGGCACCGCCGCCAAAGTGCGCGTCATTGTGGAATCAGAGGATGGTGGGCAGACGTGGAGTACGACTGGCGTTTCTACCAACATCATCGAAGCCTCGTGGCACGCGCTGGTGGACAGCATCGAATATGGTCTGCTGATGCTTCGCAACGAGTAAGACGGCTTCCACGCCGGATGGTTTGCTTGGAACGAACCACCAAGACACGCAGGACACAAAGGGCACTAAGGCATACCTAGTGTCTTGGTGTCTTGGTGGTTTGATTCAAATAAGCTGCGCAGATAACGCACGCTCTGTTCAAGCCAGCGGCGCTCCAGAGCGATCGTTGCCTGCAGACTTTCTTGAGGGGGAGTCCACAGCTCGATGATGGCGTTCGCCTCAGGATTTGCCTCACACACACGACGGATAACCTCACGCACGTCCACACTCCCCTCGCCGACAGGCGTGCCCTCCACACGGAAGCCAAGCATGTGGCTTTGCCGACGCGCGCGCACGTCTTTAACATGTAGATTCAGCACGTAAGGGCACAGCGCGTCCATTGCCTCGTTTGGTCCCTGCAGCGTGCCCAAAGAGTTAGCCGTGTCGAAGCAGATGCCTGCCCAATCAGTGCCTGCCTCCTCGATAACTTTCCTCAACACCTGCACGGGAAAGCGGTCGTGGTTTTCTATCGCTATCTTAATCCCCGCGTCAGCAAACAAGGGCTTCAGCTGGCGCAGGTCATCCACCAGCTGCTCTGGCGACGGCTGGTAGTGGGGGGTATCGACCACCACCCGCACGAAAGGGCTGCCGAACCGAACCGCCAGCTGCGCACAACGTTGCAGTCGTTCCCCCTCCAGCCCGCGCGTGCCGATTTCCAGAGTAATCTCCCACTCTTGCGCCTGTGCGTGCAGCCTCTGTAGCCTCGCCTCGTGCAATATGTCCAGAGGCAGGTTGTCGCAGTACTGCACGACCTCTACGCCCAGCTCGTGCGCCAGCACCAGCAGACCTTCGTGCTGTAAGGGCTGTTCTGGCGTCCACTCCCCAATGCCGATGTGCCAGGGAACAGCGTAGCTGCCGATACCGACTTTCATCTCTCCTGCCCTCGCACGATATACAATACCTGTTCCATCACGCTATCGGGGTCAAAAAGCCGTTTCCAGTCGGAGTGAATCAGTCGCTGGCGTCCGTATTCGATGATGCGCTTTGCTCCGTCACTGAACTGTGCATCCACCATGCCGAACACGATAGCCAGAGGGATATTCACATGCCCCATCATGAAATCGCGCGCGGCCTCTTCGGGTACCCCGCGCCGGATGGCTTCGTCCAGCGCCTCGCGGATAATCGTGCAGCAACAGGCAGTTACCGTTTCCGCCATCGCAGGCTCCAGAATCGCCATTTGCTCAACGGTGATGCGGTGTGCCCGTGAAACCGGAGCGAACATCGCACGGGCAATCTGCTCCCCCAGCTGGTAGTCCTGCTCCGTACCATGAGACAGCGCACACACGATGGGTTGCTTCGCTTTGATACCACCGAAGAAGTCGCGCCGCGCTTCGGGGTCAGGGTCATCGTTCCACAGCGGCGGATGGCAGGGATGCGTCACGAACAACGGCACATCGGGGCGGGTGGTCAACACACCGGCGTATGCGGCTGCAGGGTCCAGAACTATCATCAGTGTGCCCGCACGCATCCTCGGTACCAGCTCCGCCGAAACGCTCTCCAGCAGCATATCGGGGATCGCCAGAACCACCACTTCCGCGTGCGCCAGCGCGTCGTCCGCCGGGGTCGGCTGGATACCTCGCTGTCGCAGGTTTGCCAACCCACGTTCGCCGGTTTCGACGTAGTACACGGTATGCTCGGTCTTGCGAAGGTTATCGGTGATGCGGCAGCCCATCTTGCCGCCCGCACCAAACAGCGCAATCTGTGCCATTGTCAAGCCTCCTCTCGAAAGGCAAACGGTGGTATCCCCTCCACCTCCTGCGGAGAGGGGTTCACCACATACACCCGATTTCCCCTTGCCCCGATAAACTGCACCACACGCAGGTCGCCTTCAACGGCGTAACGCACTGTCTGTGGTGAAACCCGCAACCAGTCGCGCAGCAACGCGCCCACCGGCGAACCCTCTTTCAGCACTTGCGACGCCCTGCCCGCGATAACACGATGAAAGCCCCCACTGGCGATGGACGCGATAGCGAGCAGCAGATATGCCGCCGCCAGAGGACTGTCGGCACGAGCGTCCTTCCCCGTAAAGCGCGATTCGAAGCTGAGCGGACCGAGGCAAAGCCCCGCTTCGCCCGCAAACGAGCGCATCGTCGCACCGATGTCGGCAAAGCTTTCCGCATTCTGCAGGATAGACCAGGCGTCAAAGGTGTGCACCTGCGGGCTGGCGGCAGCAGACAGCCATCGGAACGCGTTCGCCGGTGGTCGCGAGCGGTTCAACTCTGCAAAGTTCGCTGATGAGCCATAGCCCAGCTCCCAGCCCAGCGGTTGCCATTCCTGCCGCAGTCGTTGAAACGCCCCTTGCGCGTCCGCCCTCCACCTGTCTGAGACCAGCCACAGGGTAGAGCCCACAGCAGGCGGAGCAAGCGGTTTCAAACGGGCTAACGTATCGAGCGGGAGGCGCAGGTCAACAGCCACGCCCACCTCTGCAGCCAGTGACAGCACATCCGGGGCGTCGGTCGCTACTCTGGAGACCTCCGCTTCTCTGAGAGCGAGCAGGGCATCCATGGTGGGGGTGTCCAGCCAGACCGACAGCGCTGGCATGGTCGCCTCCACTTCGCCCGCAGCAGCCGTTAGCGGCGGCTCGCCTTCACAGCGGATGCGTACCTCCTGCCTCACCCGCTGACCTGCCTGGAGCGTGTAGGGTTTGCCGTCACCCAAACGGTGACAGTAGGTTTTGAACGACGCATCCGACCAGTTGCGCTGGTCTTCCGTTTCGAACACCTCTCCCTCCAGCGCGATGTCCACTGTCACGCCGGAAGGAGCGGCGTATCGCAGTCCCGCCATCTCCATAAAAGGCTGATGTGGGGCAACCAGTGCGGGAAAAGCGGAACGCTCCTCGCTGCCGTCCACATGCCGTACCACCACTTCGGTTCCACACACCGACAGCGGATGCAGCAGGCACAGTCCGGTGCGGCAGGTGTGGAAGGTTTCGGACGGCGTGCCATCGATGCTTATGCGGAAGCCATCGCCGCCGACCTCCACTTCCGTCTTCCAGCGGAACGGCGCGCCCTCTGCTTGAGACGCCCACGAACACCATGCCTCGCCCCATCGCAGGTCGGAGATTGCAACAGGGTACGTGCCCCAGTCTGGTGCGCGCACCGCGCTGTAGATGGCGACCGCAAGCCGTTCGCTACCGTATCGCACCTCACGCACGAAACCCGTTTCTTCTTCCACCAGAAAAGACCATGCACCGTATGCGCAGTGGATGTATCTCATCGAACCCTCCTCCCTACTGTCCGCTTTCCCTCCTTCTCGGCGTGCGCTCGCGCTCTTCCTGCTGGGGAAGCTCCGCACCTGTACTAGAAGGCAGTGCTCCCGCGGGCGCTGGCATGATCATCACTGTGCCGCCCGGCAGAATGCGCACTTCCACATCCTGCGGCAGTTTCTGCACAAACTCCAGCCCCACCACTGCGCTGTTCTGGCGCAACGCCTGCCCACGCAGGCGGATGGCTTCCGCCGTTCCCTTGGCACGCTCCACCTGTGCCTGCGCCTGAATCTCCGCGATGCGCAATTTGTACTGCTGGGTGATGACCGCCTGCTGTGCCACCTGCTTGGCGACGATTGCCCGCTCGAAGTCCGGCGACTCGTAGGCGACGTTGCGCAGTAACACGCGCTCCAGTGTGATGCCTTTCTCTTCCAGCTTGGGCTTCAATTCCGCGTACATCTCGTTCTCTACCTGCTGGCGTTTGCCCACGTAGGGCACGATACCCTGCTGGCTGGCGGCGGTGAGGGTTTCTGGTGCGTTGCTGTAAACCTCCATGATGCCGTAGCGCGCCACCACCAGCCTTACCACGTTGCGGGTCGCCGGACGCACGATGGTGTTCACGTAGTTCGGTCCCACGGTGCGCCACAGGCGGTCTGCCCCTTCACCGCTGATGCGGAACAACACCGTCACGTCGACCTTGACTCTCAGCCCTTCTCTGGTCTGGCAGGTCATCGCGTCATCGGTGCCGGTTGCCTCGTCGCGCACGCTGCTCATGGTGTATTGCTGGGTGCGTACATTGAACAGCTGCACCGTCTGCCAGGGCAGCACCAGGCTCCAGCCCTCGCCCAGCTCCCGCTCCTGAATACCGCCTCCAAACGGGTCAAACTTCACGCCCACGTGTCCGGGCGGCACTTCCACCCACATCTTGCTGAGCAGCAGGATGACCAGCAAACCCACAGCAAAACCTATAACCAGCCGCGAAGGTCGGTACTTCTCCATGCGGAAGCCGACTACCAGCGCGGTTATCACGCACAATAGCAGGAAGAGTATCGTCTCTCGCATGGTTATCGTCCTCCTGGTCGGGGAGATACGGGCAGGTAGTTTGGCGGCAGGTACAGCGCGCGCACGTTCGGGGCAATCTTCTGCACCAGCTCATACTGCACCACTTCGGGGTTTTGTCGCAGCGTTTCGCCCCGCCTCTGGATGGCTTCCGCCTCGCCTTTCGCCTGTGCTACCATGGTTTGCTTCTCGATCTGCGCCCTGCGCAGGTTCTGCTCCTCGGTACGAATCTGCTGTTCTGCTACCTGTTTTTCAGTGATTGCCTGCGCGAACTCCGGATTGGCGAACTCGACGTTGCGCAACAGCACGCTCTCCAGCGCAATGCCTTTCTCGGCAAACGCCTGGCGCATCGCTTCGGTAATCTCCTGCTCTATCTGCTGGCGCTTCGCCCCATACACGTCCACCACCGAGTATTTCGCCACCACCATGCGGATGACGTTACGGGCATAGGGACGCACCAGCACGCGCTGGTAATCCTCGCCCACCTTCTGCCACAGGGCGTGTGCATCTTTCGGGTCGATGTGGAAAAGCACGGTCACGTCCAGATTCAACCCCAGACCCTCGTTCGTCTGGCAGTGGATGGAGTCGTCGCCGATGACCGCCCCTTCGGAACGTATCGCGCTCATGGTGTACTCCTGCGTTTGCACCCGCCACAACTCCGTCTTCCACCAGGGCAACACGAAGTGAAACCCCTCCGGCAATTCGGTCGGCTGAACGCCTCCGCGCAGCGGGTCGTACACCGTCGCCACGTAGGCAGCGGGCACGGTCAGGAAACAGCGATTGGCAAACGCGGCGGCAAAAACGGTCACCCCGATACCCAGTATCAACAGCCCAGGGTTACGCAACACGGTGCGGGGACGTTCTGCGCTGGTATCCACTTTGAGACTTAACAGCAGAAACAGCACCGCTACCAGAACCCCGATAATGACGCCTAACATAGAGACACCTCCGTCATTTGAAAGCAGGTTACCCACGCATCAGCACGAAGATATCCATCGTTGCCGATACCAGTGCATGGCAGACAAAGCCCGGCACGAACGAGCGTGTCCGCACCGCAATGGCCCCCAGCACCACGCCCGCGACAAACGAGCCCGCAACCTCTGGCAATGGCTTGCCGATGTGTAACACCGCAAACGCCAGCGACTGCAGGGCAATCCCCCACCACCCCAACCACCGCCAGCCGATGCTGGTCAGTACACCGCGAAAGAACAGTTCCCAGCACCACAGGTAGAACGTGTAGGTCATCTCGTGGTAAAGCAGAGCGGACAGCGCAGAACGCGCGGGACGATACAGCGGATAGGTCTGCTGGAAATCGGGTTGCGCCGATGCCCACCACAGCAAGGGCAACATCACCAGGTAGCACACCCCGGCCGCCGCCCATCCCCACCGGTTGCCCGCACCCATGTGGTACAGGCTCAGCTTCCCCCCTGCCGACACGAGAATCATCACTGGCAACAGGAGAGCCAGACAGTTGACCAGCAGATACTCCTCGTGAGACCGGTAGACTCGGGACACTGAGGGGTCTATCCAGCCCATAAAAACAAAAGGCTGGTGGTTGTAAGCATACAGCATCGCGATGACGCCCATACACAGGGCAAGCAGTCCGGCATCCCATCGTTTTTCAGCCACCCCGATGGATTCAGACACCTCTGCTCGCCAGAAGTTGCCCATGGATGCCCTTATCGCTTCGCGAGCTGTAACAACGCCGCACGCAGTGTCGCCCGGCGTACCGGTTTTGCCAGCACCATATCCACCTCTGGCGGCTTGTCCTCGCGCAGCTGGTCTCCCCAACCGGTGAGCAGGATAATCGGTACAGATGGAGATATCTCCTTCAACTGGCGTGCCAAACTCAGTCCGTCCAAGTGGGGCATCCCCAGATCGAGAATGACCACATCATAAAGCCCCGGCTCGAATTGAGCCAGCGCACTAGCTGCATCTGACACCGCGGTGACATGGTGTCCGTCCGCTTGCAGCAGGTGCATGATTGCGGTTCTCACTGCTTCGTCGTCGTCCACAGTGAGAATGCGCAGGTTCGAGGAGGACACCGTTTGATGAGGGTCGCCGACCATAGTTTCGCTCTCCGCAGCGATTGGTAGATACACCGTAAAAACCGTCCCTTTGCCGACCTCGCTCTCCACCGTAATTTGTCCTGAATGCCGGGTGATGATTTGATACGACACGCTCAGCCCCAATCCGCTTCCGTGTTCACCTTTGGTGGTGAAGAAGGCATCAAAACAGTGCTCCTTCACTTCGGGAGACATGCCGATACCTGTATCCGCGACTTCCACCACCGCCTTCCCTTCGCGTTCGCCGAGCCGCAGCGTGATGGCACCTCCGGCGGGCATGGCATCGCAGGCATTGATAACCATGTTGGTAAACACTTCGTGAAGCTCGCTCCGGTTGGCTTTGACCACCGGGTCGCCCTCCGCGATGAGACGCACCACGATATTCGCGCCGCGGCGCGCTGCCAGGTCATGCCACACAGGCCTGGTCGATTCTATCACGTCCTCCAGCAGGGCACGCAGCCGCACCCTTTCCCGACGCGTGGGTGGCTGCAGCTTGTAGAACCCCTGCATGCGCTTCACGATCGCCGAGGCATCGTGCGCCAGCTGCGCGATGACTTCTGCCCGCCGCTGCAGCTCCCGGTCATGTTGCAGCGAGGCCTGTAGCAGCTCCGCATTGCCTGAAATGCCCATCAGCAGATTGTTGAAATTGTGCGCTACGCCACTGGCAATCTCGCCCAGTGAACGCAAGCGCATCAGGTGCAGTTGCTGTTGCTCTGCTTGTTTCTGTTCCGTGATGTCCGTTGTCACACCCCGCACCAGCGGGTCACGACCATGTTCGTGTTCTAACGACCAGAGAATGCGGCACCAGTGCCATCTGCCCTGCTTGTCGCGCAGACGCAACTCCACCGGCTGAGGAGGGCTGGAAACATCGGGGTTGATGACCCGCTCGAAGGTCTCTACATCCTCGGGATGTACCACGTACCGGTACATAGCCGGGTTCGCCTGCCACTCCTCGGGAGTATATCCCAGCCACCGCTCCACGTACTCGCTGACGAAGTCCAGCTGGCGTGTTGCCAGGTTCAGCTCCCACACGGTAACCGGCAGATTCTGCACCAGATGGCGAAGCCGTTCCTCCGCCACCTGTCGCTCGTGCATGAGGCGTACATTATCCAGCGCCAGTCCAACATACCGCCCGATGGTCAACAACATGGAAAGTTCGCTTTCGGTAATCGGTTCGCCCGTATCCCTGCGGTCAACTGCCAGCGCGCCCAGCACCTGGGTGCGCCCCCGGATGGGCACCACCGCGTTGCTGAAAGCCCTGAGGTGGTCGCCCAGTATCCGCGTCCACGCCTCACGCTCACGCTCGCTCACATCCCGGAGGGTGTCCTGCGACAGAAAATAGGGTATCCTGCCTGCCAGCACGTCGCGCAGGCGAGAATCACCTTCCTCCAGATTGAGCTCTACCTCCTCCCAACCTACGGTGCGGTGCCTGACGACAGCCTTTTCCACCAATCCGTTCTGCCGACGGAGGTAGATGGCGACGTATTCGAAATCCAGAGTGCAGTTGAGCAGGTCGCACAGTGCCAGAATGACCTCTTCTTCCGTCTGCACCTCGACAAAGCGACTGCTAAACTGAATGAGCGCCTCGAGCTGCTGCGTGCGTTGCTCCAGAAGGTGCTGCGTTTCCACTTCACGGTGAATGTCGTAGGACACGCCACGCGCCGCCACGAGGTTTCCATCATCATCAAAGACAGGTACAATTTTCGCCTCAAGCCAGCGCCACTCGCCGCTGGGTTCCCCAACGCGCAAGCGAAAACGCCAGCTGCTGGGTTGTTGGGTCTGCTTGAACTGCTGCCATATCTCCTGAAACCGTTCGAGGTCATCGGGATGAACTTGCTGGAAAAAGACCGAGCTGTCCTTCAGAAAAAGCTCCGTCTGACAGCCCGTCAACACCCGGGCATAATCGCTGATGAAGGTGAACGCCCTCCGGCGGCGGTCATATTCCCACACCACACCCGGAAGGGTGCCAATCAGGTCGGCAAGCCGTTTCTCCGCCTCCCGCGAACGGTATAACGCACAGGTCAGCGGAGTTTGATCGTAGAGAAGCAGTACTATCGTGCAGCGGGCACCGACCTGCAGACGGGCGACGTGTATGTCGAGAAACCTCCTCTTTTGACCATCCGAACCTGCGACGCCCGTCAGGTGAACTGCCGGAAGGTCTCGTTGACACAGCGTCTCGCACGCTTTTTGAATGGGCACATAGACGTCCGGAGCCAAAACAGCAGACAGTTCAAGCCCCACCAGGTCGGTGGCTGACTTCCGCCCGGTGATACGAGCTGCCGCCGCGTTGGCGTAGACAACCACGTTGTTATCCAGTACCACCAATGCTGTTGTCAGGTGGTCCAGCAGCTCACCGTACTGAACCCAGGGCAGGACTTCGTCATCCGACATGGCTCACTCCCCCACAACGAATGGTTATTCATTTTCCCGTTGCGGTTGATTGACCGCGTAGACATATCAGGAACTCATCTACATCGAACACAAAGCCGAAAGCCAGCGCGACCCGCCACAAGGCTATGTGCTTGCACAGTTCCTGTCGGGCGGTCTCTTTATTCTCCACCGCTGTCACCGCTTGCCGAAACGCGGAACACATTAGACCTCGCTGCGACATGTCCGCCATGCCCCCCGGTGACAGAAGCAAGCACCAGTTAATCGCGAAGCCCATGTAAATTAAGTGGCTAATCCCGTAGTGCTTGCATACAGCGAAGAGTTGATGCCCGTCTTCGGCAATCTCTTCACCCTCGTGGGGCACTGCTTCGGGCGCGAAGTCCAACACCTCGAAGGCGCGTCGCGAATCCTCTTGATTGTGTTCCCCGACAAAGACGTGCTTTTCCCGAAACCGCCAGAGCTCCTCGGTGGTGGGGTCGGGCTGTATTCTCTCTGGCGGCGGTGGCGAATCCCCTGCCAGATCGCGAGCCCGCAGGTATCCGGGCAGGTGCTGATAGTAGTTACCGCCGCCAACGACGTGAAACACTTTCATTCGCGCTTCCCGAACGCCTTCCAGCAATCGCGGAAACACCTCCCGACAAATCTGCGCGGAACGAGGCAGATACTCCACTGCACGATACCAGCCGGGAAACTCGTCATAAGTGCGGGGATGCCAGGCGTGCATCACCACCACGGCGGTGCGCGCGAGGTCTATCTCTATCTCCGCTGTTTTCCAGCCACCGTAGCCCTCGGCGGGTACATCCAGTGTGTAGTCCGCATCGAACTGCTGGTAGTAATGGGCAGGTACGAGAACACTCCGAGACATAACCCTGTACACCCCCACACGTTGGTATCGAACGCCCAGGTAGTTGGTCGAGCGTGATGCTGACTTGTTGTTTTATTCGCCGAATGCTACTGGATTGCCTTCATCCCCCGGCGCGGTTTGCGCTATCGCCTTTTTGAGTGTACAATCTCATCAGGAAAAGGAGTGGTGATAATGCCGGGGAAGGAGAGGAAAATAACCGCACCCGCCATTCGGCAGAGGAAGGGTGGAGAGAAAATTGTAGCGGTTACCGCCTACGACTATCCCACCACCCTCTACGCCGATGCAGCAGGCGTAGACCTGATTCTGGTTGGCGACTCGTTGGGGATGGTGCTGCTGGGCTACCCCACCACGCTGCCGGTGACTATGGAAGAGATGCTGCATCACACGAAGGCGTGTGCCCGCGCGAAGCCACGCGCCCTGCTGGTAGCGGATATGCCCTACCTGAGCTATCAGGTAACGGTGGAAGACGCGGTACGCAATGCAGGGCGATTCATTCAAGAGGGTGGCGCAGAGGCAGTTAAACTGGAGGGCGGCGATCCGGTAGCCGAGACCATTCACCGTCTGGTGAGTATCGGTATACCGGTGCTGGCACACCTCGGCATGACGCCCCAATCGGTGCACGCCTTTGGTGGACACCGCGTGCAGGGGCGCACCGATGAGGCCGCGAAACGCCTCATCGAAGACGCCCACATTGTGGAGCAGGCTGGCGCATTTGCTGTCGTCCTCGAACTGATTCCGGCGGCTCTGGCAAAGGAGATTACCGAACAGCTGCACATACCTACCATCGGCATTGGAGCTGGACCAGATTGCGATGGGCAGATACAGGTACTCCACGACCTCATTGGGCTGGTTCCGGGCGAGCCGCTCAAGCATACGAAGCGTTACGCCCACGTCGGTGAGGACATCACCCGGGCACTTCGGCAGTACGCAGAGGAGGTACGGTCGGGACAATTTCCAACGGAGGAGCACGCGTTCTGATGCAGGTAGCGAAGACGGTTCGTGAAGTGCGCGCGTGGACGAAACTCGCTCGCGCGGAGGAAAAAACTATCGGTTTCGTCCCCACCATGGGTTACTTTCATGAGGGGCATTTGAGCCTGATGCGCCGCGCGAAGGCAGAGTGCGACCTGTGCGTGGTGAGCCTGTTCGTCAACCCCACACAGTTTGGTCCCTCGGAAGACTTTCAGCGCTATCCGCGTGACTTTGCCCGTGACGCGGCAATGGCGGAAAGCGTGGGCGTTGACCTCCTTTTCGCCCCCGAAGTGGAGGAAATGTATCCCGAAGGCTACCAGACTTACGTGGAAGTCACGCAGGTCACCCGTCGTCTGGAAGGCGCAGCACGCCCCGGGCATTTCCGCGGAGTGGCAACAGTATGCACGAAGCTGTTCCACATCGTGCAGGCAGACCGCGCCTACTTTGGCAAGAAGGACTACCAGCAGCTGAAGGTAATCCAGCGCATGGTCAAAGACCTGAATATCCCCATAGAGATTGTGCCCTGCGAGACCGTGCGCGAACCCGATGGACTGGCAATGTCTTCACGCAACGTCTACCTGAAGCCCGACGAGCGCGAGGCGGCAACCGTGCTGTACCGCGCCCTGTGCGCAGGACGCGACGCTATCCTCGCCGGAGAACGTGATGCAAAGAAGGTGCAGACGCTGGTGGAGCATGTCATCGCCACCGAACCTCTGGTCACAACCGAGTACGTGGATGTGGCGGATGCGGAAACACTGGAACCTCTGACCGACCTGCGCGGCGAGGTTGTCATCTCTCTGGCGGCGCGCGTGGGAGTAGCGCGACTGATAGACAACATCACGGTGACCGTTCCAGACTGATCGTGCTGACCACTGGATGAACGGAAAATGCTGACAACTCTTTTCATTGCGGTTGGGCTGGCGATGGATGCGGTTGCCGTCTCTATCTCCAGCGGGTTGAACCTCAAAGGATTGACAATATCTTGCGCGCTGCGCATCGCAACTGCTTTTGGACTGGCGCAGGCGGTCATGCCCATCGTTGGCTGGTCTGCAGGCTATGGTATGGGCGACGCCATCGCACACTTCGATCACTGGGTGGCTTTCGGCTTGCTGACGATCGTGGGTGGACGTATGCTGTGGGAAGCCCGGCATCAGGAAAAGGTGGAGAGGTGCATGGACCCGCTACACCCGCCTCGCCTGCTATTACTCGCGATCGCAACCAGCGTGGATGCGCTGGCAGTGGGATTGGGACTGTCGTTCCTGAGAGTGCCCATTTTGCACGCGGCGATACTCATCGGCGCAATCACGTTCACGCTGTCGTTTCTGGGCGTGTTTGCGGGCGACCGCATCGGTCGTTATTGCGAAAACAGGGCAGAGATGTTCGGAGGTCTGGTGCTTATCGCCATCGGGGTCAAAATCCTGGTGGAGCACCTTCTGTAGCCAGCACATGCAACCATGACGCTGGAATTGCGTCTTTCATTATTGGGAAAACCTGAGGGAGAACACCGGTGGCAAATCTCTCCGAGCGAGATGTGGAAGATGAGGTCTGGCTGCAGGGCTGTGCCAGAGGCGAACCGGATTTTCTGCGGTTGCTGATGGAGAGGCACGGTGGAGGCGTATTGCGCTTCATCGAGCGCATAGTGGGCAATCGCAGTGAGGCTGAAGAGCTCCTGACCGAAGTGTTCCTGAAGGTGTGGCAACACGCCGCACATTTCGGGCACAAAGGACTGGTGCGCAACTGGATATACACCATCGCGGCGAACCTGGCACGCGACGCCCTGCGCCGACGCAAAGTGCGGGAGCCCATTGCTGCCGAGTCGTTGGACGCGCTGGGGCAAGAGGCAGACCCCGCGGGTGTGGACCCCCTGCGCGAAACGCTGGGGCGCGAGCGGCGCGAGATGCTACGAAAGAGCATCGCCCAGCTCCACCCCACCGACCGGATGCTGGTGGAGCTCTACCATTTTCAAGAGCACTCGCTGGAGGAGATCGAGCGCATCACCGGTATCCCACGCAGCGTGGCTAAATCGAGGCTTTTCCGCGCTCGGCGGAAGCTGCGAGATATCCTGATCTCAGAAGGTTTTGAGGCGCCCTATCATGAGATGTCACAAGGTTCAGGTCAATCTAACGGAGTATCTTCGGGGCAAATGTGCACCTCGTCTGACAAAAGCGATCGAGCAACACCTCAGCCGGTGCACGGAATGCCGGAGCGTGCTTGAGGAAGAACGCGCTCTACTCCAGCTGCTGCACGATGAACCAGCCCAGCTGCCTGCATGGGCGTGGGAGCGCGTGCAAGCCCGCCTGCACGAACCGACACGCGCTGCCGAGCGTATCAGCCTGTGGCTGTGGTGGAACCGCCGATGGCTCGCCCAAACACGCTGGGCAGCTGCCGCCGCACTGGTTATTCTAGCCATGTGGGCGTGGATGCCGACCAACCTGCAGGCGCCATCGCAGGAGGAGGAAACCCTCTCGGGTTACGCCCAGGCTGTGTCCTACGCGCAATCGTCAGTGGTGGACGACCCACTGAATGAAAATACTCAGATTATCCTCAGCGGGTGGGCACGCTAAGCATCGGAGGGACAGATATGGCACTGTGGCGAGTATGGGTTTTGACCTTGTTCTGGCTGCTATCGGATACGATAGCGGCGGGTGTGTTGGCGCAGGGGGCACCTCCTCCACCGCCTCCTCCCCGAGGGATGTGGGGGCAGCCACCGCCCGCGCCGACCTTTGATCGGGAAGCGATGTTCAATTACCTGAACCTCACCGCCCAGCAGCGCACCCGTCTCACCGCCCTGATGAACGAGTTCGAAGAGAAGATGCGGCAACTATTGTCCCGGCTGCACGAACAGCGCATGCAGCTGCTCAAGCTATATGGACAGTATCAGTTCGACGAACGCGCCGCTCAGCGCATCATCCAGACCATTAACCAGACCCAGGCGGAACTGCTCAAGATGCACCACGACCATCAGAAGCAGTTGCGACGCATTCTGGACAAAGAGCAGTTCGAGCGGTGGACTCAGTGGTGGAAAGAGCGTATGTCCTTCCCGCCTCCCAAAGGCGACTGGGGGCGGCGAGGGCGTGATCGCAAGCCGGGATAGGAAATGCTCTGGGTAGCCATCACAGCAGCTGCGCTACTCGTATTCTGGTGGGTGCTCCTTGCCATCGCGACAACGCACCCACCACGCGCACCGTTGTTCCTGACCCCCTTCGACGTGCAGGTTCCCTTCGATCCGGTACTCTTTCCCTCGCGCGACGGCACACCCCTGTCGGGCTGGTGGATGCCGCAATCGCATCCCCGTGGGGTCGCTGTGCTCTGTCACGGCTACGTGGCAAACCGCTGTGAGGTGCTGGGTGTGGCAATAGAACTGCACCAGATGGGGTTCAGCTGTCTGCTGTTCGACTTTCGTGCACACGGCGAAAGCGGAGGACGCACCACCACCATCGGCATTCGGGAGGTGCAGGACGCTCTGGGCGCATTGGATTTTGTGGCGCGCTTCGACCTGCCCATCCTGTTGTTCGGCTCGTCGATGGGTGGTGCAGTGGCAATTATGGCTGCTGCCCGCGATGAACGGGCGGGTGCGGTCGTCACCGATAGCGCGTACGCGAAGCTGTCCGACGCTGCCAACAAATGGTGGGAAGCGGGGTTCGGCAGGGTGCTGGGCAAGCTGTGCCGACCGGTGAAATACCTGGCAATGCTCCTTACCCGAACCTCCCTTGCGCAAGCCGAGCCGGTGCGCGAAATCGGCAAGATTGCCCCGCGTCCGATACTGCTCATTCACGGTGACCGCGACCATCTGGTACCTGTCGAACACGCCTACGCCCTGTATCAGGCAGCAGGCGAACCCCGTACCCTGTGGATTGCCAGCGGCAGCGGACATGTGCAGGCACGGATAGACCAGCCGGAGAACTACTATGGGCAGATAAGCAAGTTTATCGACCAATGGCTGGAGGCACGACCTGCCCATGAATCGCTCCACATCGGACCTGGCGAAATCACGCCACCGTGACCAGTGGTTGCATCACCCTATTCTGGGAGACCCCTCCTGGGACAGTTTCCAGCGCGAGCCGGGTAACCCCGTGTACATCGGCAAAGAGCCTTATCTGTGGCCCGTCAACGGTTTCCTGTTCCGTGACCCACCCTCTGGCAGGTGGTACGCTTACATCAGCCTCTATCCGCGCGGCTACTGGCCCCCCGGCGGAACCCTTTGCCTGCGCGAGCGCGCCAATGGGGGCTGGGAAGAGGTGGGCATTATCCTGCAGGGCGATGCCCAAAGCTTTGACGGCGACGGCAAACGTTCAGGCGGCACGGTGGATGTCTCCATCGTCTACGAATCGGGCAGGTATCACATGGTCTATGGCTGGGCAGACCCCGCCAACGAACGGGGAGGCATTGCCTACGCCTGGGCTGAACGCCCGGAGGGACCCTTCCACCGCGCCCCCAACCCTATCCACGAGGATACCTACCAGAAACCACTGCTGGGTCGTTATGTGCGCGTCTATGCCGCCACGCTCATCCGAAGGCGCAACGACTGGCTGATTCTTCACATGATGAGCACACCACACAACGCGGGCGGAACATGGGCTCTGGCGTGTATGACATCCAGACATCCTGACAGAGACTACACGCCGCCTCAGCTCCTGATCTATCCGCAGAGCGATGTGTTTCATCCGCCGCTGGTGGAGTTCTTCCCGGCGTTCGTGCACCGGGGCACTGTGTACGCGCCGGCGACCTCTGTAGCACTGAACAGGACGTTTCAGGTGCTGTTTCGTGCACCTGTCGAGAAAGCACATCTGCCGGAGGCATGGCAAATCGCACAATACGGCTCGCTATGGCACGCGGAGGCGTACCCGTGGGAGGCTCAGGGAATATGGGGACAGACCTTTGCGGGGCAGGTCGCTCCTGGCGGTACACTACGTGTGCTCTTCCCCAGCAAGACGGAACGCGACGTCGGCACCATCAGCTTAGCCCGCCGCAAGTGGGACCAGCCCTTTAAGGAAGGTTTCGCGCTGTCGGCACCGTGTGGCGCCTCGGTAGCGGTGCTTCGCAGGCAGTACCGCACCTTTCACTTATCTATTTCTGTGCGCAGTAATGGCGCCTGGGCATTCTGCTGGCAGTGCGCGAACCCCCTCGGCTCCAACCACCACTTAGCCGGTAGCACCCTGCATCCACTGATGAGGCGTTCACGCCTCGAGTGGCGGATCAAGGACAGCGAGTGGCAGCTGGTACGCATCGGCTCCGCTGGAGACAGTACCGAGGTCGCCCGCGGCGCGGTGCGGCCTGCGCCGGGTCAAGAGATCAGCCTGCAGGTGCGACAGGAACAGTCGGGTGCAGAGCTGACCATCAACAACCAGCGAGTATGGGCAGGCAATCTGTCCGCCGAACCCGGCAGACTGGAGCTGCTCGGGGAGCCGGGCACAGTGCTTGAGGTCACACGCTTCGAAGTCGGCGGAGACTTTCAGCCGTCCACCGAGTACTGGCTTGCCACCGAAGCGCTGGCTGGGGCAGCGTCCGCGCCGGAGGAATGGAAGCCGCTACAGCACGAGCACTTCCGCTTTGGCACCGGCTTCGTGAGTGCAACACCGGAGGCACGGGCGAAATGGAACTTCCGGGGACGTGGTTTCCGTCTGTATGCTCCTCGTGCGCCCCAGTACGGCAAGTGCGAAGTACTGGTTGATGGCAGAGACTGCCTGAGCATCGACCTGCACAGCCGCACGGAGGAACCTTCCTCGGTGGTGGTAGAACAGCGTCTCGCCAGTGGCTTTCATAGCGTGGTGCTTCGCCCTGCACAGGGCATCATCCCCTGTGACTGCTTAGAGCTCCTGGTCTGACAGAAAACAGGGTATAATGCAGTTGGAAGGCGCAGCAACATCGCGTCGCGCTTCTAGCGTATCTAATATGATGGTAAGGCTTTCGGCTCAGGAGGTGAGGGAGGAACATGAACACCCTGAAGGTCGGCGTGCTACTGGTTGCGCTGACGGCGCTGTTCATCTTCGTCGGCGATGCGATTGGCGGTAGAAGCGGGGCGATGATTGCCTTCGCGCTGGCGCTGGTGATGAACCTGGTCAGCTACTGGTTCAGCGACAAGATTGTGCTGAGCATGTATGGTGCACGGGCTCTGTCGCCTGCCGATGCACCGGAGCTGTATCGCATGACCGAGCGCCTGGCGGAGCGCGCGGGTATCCCGATGCCGCGCCTGTACGTGGTACCGGGTCCTCAGCCCAACGCTTTCGCCACGGGGCGCAATCCCGCTCATGCGGCGGTGGCGGTCACCGAAGGGCTGCTCAGCCTGCTCAACCGCGACGAGGTAGAGGGAGTCATTGCCCATGAGATAGCTCACATCAAGCACCGCGACACCTTGACCATGACGGTCGTGGCGACAATCGCGGGCGCGGTGATGCTGCTGGCGGACATGGCGCGCTGGGCGATGATTTTCGGCGGCGCACGCAGTGACGACCGCGAGGGAGGCAACCCACTGGTGTTCCTGCTGGTGATGATTGTCGCGCCCATCGCGGCGATGCTCATCCAGCTGGCGATTTCGCGGGCGCGTGAATACGAGGCAGACGCCACCGGCGCGCGACTGGCGGGCAGTCCGGACGGGCTGGCGAACGCGTTGCGCAAGCTGGAACAGGCTTCCCGTATGATCCCGATGGAGGCTTCGCCGTCGACCGCACACCTGTTTATTGTCAACCCGCTGCGCGGCATGGGCGGCGCGCTGATGAGCCTGTTCATGACCCATCCGCCTATCGAAGAGCGCATCCGCCGGCTGGAGCGAATGCGCGGCAGCGAGTGGTATCTGGGTGGGTAGTCGTTGTTCCTGTCATGCTCATACTGTGCCGTTCTGAGCGGAGCGAAGAACCTCGTTCTATCGCTGCTCTGAGAGGCTTCGCTCACGCTCAGCATGATGACAGTCGCCTCGTGTCGTTGGGAGGCACGAAGTGCCGAAGCGTTCTCCTGCATGATAACAGCCTGTACAAGCGCAGCACCTTATGAGTCGCTACTCACATGGCCGGACCTCCGCTCCGCGTAAGCCGGGGTCAGTGTCCAGCACCTCTTTGGGGATAGGGCGAATGTCGGTATACAGGGACCAGGGATGCCTCATCTTTCCTTGCTCCGCACCGTTCCTGAAACAGACCTGTCTGCTGCCAGCACATCGGGGCATATCGGCAAAGTACCTGCCAGCGTGCCCTGCAGTTTCTCTGCCCGTTGTTTCTGCCTCCCTTGCTGGCGGAAGTGCTCGCACAGCACATCACGCGCCAATCGCCACAACAGGGGTGAAGGCGTATCCCCGTCCCAAGGGGGCGCACCCGCTTTGGTGCTGTAACGCAGGAACACCTGTGTCACGCACTCTTCGGTTTGCTCCCGCTGGAGCGCGTGGTGTGTAAAGTAGTCGCGCAAGACGATATGCCAGCTAGTTCTATTGGGCATGGTCGGTGCTCCCATCGCCCCCGTCAGGGGGGCAGCGAGAAAGCGTATACTGGTGCCTATTATAAGAATCCTTTACAAAGTCGTCAATGTACTCGTGCGCAGAAGGTGTCTCCTCCGGACCCCGCCTGTGTAAAAATTGTGGATAGCATTACTAGCAGGTGGTAGAATCGCCTCCTCCGGGCAATTGGGATTTACTCTCGCAGGAATCGTCCATCCTTTTCGCGAAAAAGCCCCTGTGAGTATAGAACTGGTGATAACCACAACACTCATCGGGGGTATCGTCATGGCCTGGACGCATGAAGCGCCGCCGCAACAGCCTGCGCTCACCGTGGACACGGTGGTGTACCGACCGCACGTCTCTAGCGACCAGATCCGGGAGCCTTCCCCCTCACGCGAAACGCTCGGTGGATTGTACCTAGTGCTGGTGCATAACCGTTCTGAACAAACCCTGCACTTCTCACGCCTGGTGATCGATGATGAAGATGCAGACAAGTTGGCGGGCGGAGAACTCTTGCACTGGTGGGATATCGTTCCCGGGGAACTGCCGCCCGATGGGGTAGCGGTTCTCACCATCAACGGCACGCATCGTCTCGTGGAAGGAGAACGCACTTGCCGCGCCTGGCTATATACGGAGGAGGGACCTGCTCTTCGCATCGTGCTGCGGCCGCTGGTGCAGGCGCTGCGCATCACCTACGCCTACATCGATGGCGCCAGTGGCGCGGTGTTCATCCACAATCGGGATGAGAACGCCGTCTTCCGGCTCGACAATGTGCTGATCGGGTCGGAAAAGGTCTCGGTGCAGTACCTGCAGCGCACGGTGGGACCGGGTGAGACGGTGATGGCAAAGGTCATTCTGGAGCGAACGCCGCCGGTCGGCACGACTGTTCCCATCCGCGTCATCGCGACCGACCGCGCCGGCAAGCGCATCTCTACCGGCGGGTTGCTGCGCGTCACGCCCATGCACTTCCCCATCGGCACGTGGGACGACGCGATATGGCGCGATGCGGAGTATCGAGCGCAGATGCTCAAGCGGGGTTTCGACACGGCGGTCTTCGGGGCAGGAGGCGACGACGAGCCTTCTGCGGAGGAAAAACAGGCGTTCGAGCAGGTTTGCCCGCAGACCGGATTGAAAGCGCTGGTATATGCCGGCTTCGAGCAGGTGAAAGAGGGATTTCTAAAGCGCAATAAGACCAATCCGCACATCCTCGCCTATATGCTGAAAGATGAGCCAGACTGGATAGACCAGCCCGCTGTGCCGCTTTTCTGCTTGAAGAAGATGAAGCTCTGGAGGCAGCACGTAGTACCACAACCCATTTACATCAATCTGGCACGCAGTCGGCGCTTTGGTGAGTTCGCGCCGCTGGCAGACATCCCCTCCTACGATGCCTATCGCGTGGGCGCACCCATGCCGGACGAATCGCCGCACGTGTGGGGCAACCGTCTGGAGCTGGCAGCAGATTATACCTCCGACCTGCGCCTCAACAGCCTGCCCAAACCTTTCTGGGTATGGGCGCAGGGAGTGCATACATGGGACGAGCGTGTGTGGGTGAACAACGAACTAGGCAGGGCGGTTCCTACCCCTGAAGAGGCACGGGTGCAGCTGTGGCTCCAGCTCAGCCGGGGCGCGAAGGGCGTGATGTGGTTCCGCACTTTGCCCGAGGATGAAGTACGCCGTTACTACACGGAGCTGGCGCAAAAAGCCATGCCGTCTCTGGAACAGGCAAAGGTGGATGAGCTGGTAGAACAGGTGGTGCAGCAGTTCCGCGAAACGCTGGACGAGATGACACGCCTGAACCGCGTACTTCAGGCTATCCGTCCGTTCCTGTTGCGGTCCGACGTGGGCTATCGGGGACAGGTACGCATGGCAACGGAGCCAGATAAATTAGACGTGATGTCGTTGCTGGGCGAGCGTGCGGCTCTGGTTTTCGTCACCAACTACGCGTACGAAATGCACCCGAAGGGCTACCGTTTCCGCGAACAGAAGAACGTGACCGTGGTGGCGCGTTTGCCGAACTGGCTCAAGGCGATCGATGTGTTTGCCGTGACGCCTGATGGCGTAAAACCGGTCACCTGGCATCTGGAAAAGGGACACGTGCGCCTCACGTGGCGCACTCTGGAAGAACACGTCGCACTAGCGGTGGTCGCCTCCGACGGACAGGCACGCCAGCAAATCGTACAGGTTTTCAGACAGCTTGCTTCCTCGCCCGAGTGACCAGCTCGTGCGCCAGGCGCAGCGGTTCCGGGATGCGGTATCTGCGTACGCACCGGCGCACCACCACTATGGCGGACGGCAGGTCCACCCGGTGTCCCACAGAGACGTACACTGGTCGCGCGTGAGGTTGAGTGTACAGTGCCGCGCCGATGAGGTCTTCGCCGTCATTTATCGGAAGCCAGTCGCCAATGGGCGACATGGTTTCCACCTGACCACAAAGCAGGCTCTTGGCGCAGCCGATGGTGGGTGTGTCCACCAGCAGCCCGAAATGACATGCCATGCCAAACCGTCGCGGATGCGCCCTGCCGTGCGCATCGCACAAAACCACGTCCGGCATGGTGCGCAGCCTCGCCCACGCTTCCAGTAAGGGTGGTGTCTCGCGGAAGGAGAGCAAACCGGGCACATACGGGAAGCCAACCGACGTGCTCACAACCACCTCATCGACCATCTCCATATCCTCCATACGCAACACCACAATGCCCGCCCAGGCTCGTGAACCAAATCGCTCAAACGAGATGTCCGTTCCAGCCACCAGATGTATCGAATCGATATCCAGCGGTTCTTCCCTCACCTGCTCGCGCAGGCGAATTTGCACATCCACCGCTTCGGCGACAGTTCTCGGGAAAGTAAACTCTATTCCTCCGCTCAACGAACATCACCCCTCTGATTGCTGCGCCATCAGCGCACCCGCACACAGCCACAGACTCCAGGAGACCGGAGGCAGAAAGGTGGAGAAGTTCACCAGGTTGCCCACTGCACTCTGCAGAATCATCGTCCACGCGATGACCGCACAGACACGCTGCACACCATCAGCCATCCCTCTTATCATACGCCAGCCCATCACCAGAATGCTCCCCAGTGCATAGACATACAGCAGAAGCCCCACCCAACCTGTTTCCACCAGAATGTAGAGGTAGTTATTGTCGGCACCGGTAGTATATCCGAATAGGCGTGGGCTATCCTCGCTCCACTTGCCGATACCTAACGTCCCCAGTCCCATGCCGAAGGGGTGTTGCCAGACTTCCCGAATCACCTTCTTCCAGAAGGTCATGCGGGCGCTGACGGTGGAGGTGGGGGCGAACGGAGCCAGCACATCCTGCGCCCGCTCCCGCCAGAGTCCTTCCACCGGCAACTGAATCGCTATCAGCGCAGCAACCGCCAGCGCTATCGCCAGACGATGGCGCGTCCACGCGGCAATACAGACATATCCCACCCACAACATCACCCACGCATAACGCGCGAGCGAGAACACCGCCCCCGCCGAGGTCAGCAACGCGACCAGCAGCCAGTTCAGCGCGTTCCGTTCTCCTCGCAGAGAAGCCATGCCCAGCGAAACCGACGCTCCGAAACTCATCAGCGCACCGAACAGATAAGGGTCCATCGTCGAAAACGAGCGGGTATACCCCCCCACCATCGTACCGGATGGCGCGCTGGGGCGTGTGGCACCCAGCTCCATCAGCCAGTGGTAGGGAATGAACTGCTGGGCAAGCCCGTACACCGCGTGTACCCCTGCCAGCACGCCGATGAATATCAGCAGGATGCACAACCGGTCGCCCCCAAAGAGCGTTTTCCCGAAAAAGTAGAACAGGAGGGGCATCGTCAGCCAGCGTAAGTCTGCCAGCGCGGCGGAAAACGAGTAGATGTTGGGATTGAACAGGTGCACCACCGTCAACAAAGCGAACGCCGTCAACACACTTTCGGTAGCCCCCCAGCGTAGCGGTCGTTCTCTGTTTGCCCAGCGATACACAACCCATACCAGCGCCAGCCATAACACCGCCCCATCCTTCCATACCTTCGCGACAGGGTGTTCCTCATACACCACTTTGACCAGCACGGGATGCAGGCTGGTGTAGGCAAGCAGCGCAAGCACACCAGCCGCAGGATGCACCAGAGAAAGCAGTAACCATCCCCCTACCCCCAGCACCGCCAGCACCGCAGGGGGCGACCATGCAAACGCTGCCCCCGCTGCAACGCACGCCAGCAGGCTGAAAAATATGAACAGGCGCGGGCGAAAGCCCGTGGCTACAGAGGCTTTAGATGCACGTGATGCAAGTCGCTGTTCCATGCCTCCACCGCAATCGTGCCCTTTCCCGCAACGCTCAGCACGCGCGTTTGGCCCGGTATCAGGCAGAAGTAGTCATCCTCGCAGAGAAGCCACTGCCCATCCTGAGGTATCAGGCGCACGAAAAGGGCTATTGCCTCGCCCGTGTTTTTGATGCCCACCTGCTGATGACGGTGCCATACTCGCAGTGTCGTGCGAGGAGCTTCAAGCAACGGCTGCATGGGCGGCTGAGCGGTGCTGAACAGGTATTCATTGCAGGAAAGTATCCCGCCGCGTTCGTCGTGCAGACATGCCAGCGCCATCCACACCCCCACCTCTGCGGGGAGAATCCACTCTGCATGTCCAGCACGTACTGCCCCTTCCGGCGCAACCTTCACCGCGCCTCCAAAGCGGGCGCATTCCCTGCCATCCAGTGCTAACAGGCACACCGACCAGTGCGCACGGATGGGCTGCACCCCAGAGTGATGCAACCATACCTCAGCCTGCCACTTCTCGCCCGGTCGCCACGTCAGTTTCTCGTATTGCAGGCTGATATGCACCGGCTCATAGGCTCGTCGCGCCCACCAGTAGGCGGGTTTGGGTTGCCCCAGATAATCCAGCACGTTGGTACATGCCGTGTTTGGGAAGGGCTCGTTGAACTGCCAGGGCGAAACCCCACTGCAACGCCACTTGCGGCGGCGGTTTGCCTCAATCGCATAGCGCAATCCCTCTGCCTGCATCCACTGGCTGGCACGGATAAAGGTCGGCAGGTCCTCGATGCGTCCGAATAAAGCCTCCAGCTTCTCGCGATGAATCCACCAGCTGCCGTGATGCAACCATACCGGGTTCGTCGCGTCGGGTGGAAAGCGACACTCCGGCGAGATAAAACGCTCGAAAATCTGCGGGTTTGCCGCTCCTTCCACTCCAAACTCCGAATGGTACAGCGGGTCAATGACGTTGTAGAAGCGGTAATGCTCCTCTGCGCCCAGATACACCCAGGGACCATGCACATCGTGCATCTTTCCCGTGCCTGCCAGTTCCGCCGACGCGCCTTCCACCGGTCCCGAGGCAGAGGTAGGCAGCCAGATTCGGTCGGGGTCCAGCTCCTGCACCAGCGATTTCAGCTTCGCCAGCGCAGGATGAGCATCGGTGAGCGGCACATAGCGTTCGTCCATGAGCTCGTTGCCGCCGCACCAGATAACCAGCGAGGGGTGGTTGCGTCGCAGGGGTATCATCTGCCGCGCCTGCTCTTCGATATACCGCAAATAGGCTTCATCCTCCGGCGGGGCGTTCTGGATGCCCGACGACGAATGCGGAAACTCCTGCCATACCATGATGCCGACCCGGTCGCAGAGACTGTAGAACTCTTCCCGCTCCAGCAATCCCCCACCCCACACGCGCAACAGGTTGCAGTGGGCGTGCTTCGCCAGCGTCAACAGACGCTCATAGCGTTCGGGTTGCACGCGACCGTACATCTGCTCGTGGGGTGCCCAGTTCCAGCCCTTCACGAACACACGCCGCCCGTTGACCTCCAGCGTGTAGGGCAGGGCATCGGGGGGCGCGCCCTCGTTGGGAATGGCGCGCAGGGTGCGGATACCGAAGGTTACCTCGCGTTCATCGGAGTTTTGAAAGCCCCGCCCCAGCTGCACATACAGCCGGTACAGCGGCTGTTCACCCATGCCGTTGGGATACCACAGGCGGGGATTGGGTATCTCCAGCGGCGTCACCTGCTCTACCGGCTGCGTCTCGCCTGCTGCCACGGCTTCACTCCCCTGAACCACGAGACAACCTTCAGGGTCCTCTACACGCCAGGATAGAGTCCACTCCCCAGACGCACCGGGCAGGCTTCGCAGGCGCGACCGCACCTCGACACGCGCCACTCCTCCTTCCACACGGGGGCGAACCCACACATCCTCTATCCACGCGCCATCCGTCGCCAGCAGGCTCACACTCTGCCAGATGCCCAGAGGAACGAGCCGCGTACACCAGTCCCAGTCATAGGCAAAGCGCGACTTCCACACCCTTGCGCGGTTCGTCCAGCCGATTTGTCCCTGCACCACATCGACCGGCGGTTTGTGTTCTACCAGCACGGTCAGGCAGTTCGGTTCCCCGAAACGCAGGATGTGCGTGACATCGAATTCAAACGGTGTGAACATACCCTCGTGCCTGCCCAGCAGCTGTCCGTTGAGATACACCTCGCAGGCGTAATCCACCCCATCAAAGCGCAAACGCACATGCTTTCCCTGCCAGTCATCGGGCACAGTAAAGTCTTTACGATACACCCAGTCGCGCTCGGAAAGCCATTCACAGGCAAGGCTGTTTAGGTCCCGGTAGGGATGAGGTATCCGCCCCGCGTCCAGCGTGTCGGCAATCACATCACCGGGCACACAGGCGCGTATCCACTCGCCCCACGGTGGGCAACCTCTTGGAGACCATTCTTCTTTCCATGCCTGTCGCCACCAGAACTCATGGGGCAACAGCGGGGCAAGTAACCAGTCATTGCCATCCAGATGAAACCGCATCAGGATTCCCTCGTCGCTCAAGTTGGATTCACATACCGTTTCGCGAACCGCCCGGTGCTTACCTGCGTCATGAAACGGGGGGCTATCCCGAAACTTTGACAGCACGAAAGTGCAGTGGTATACTCATATCCGTGAGGAGGTAGGTGCTGCCGTATGCCTTTATGTGAGCCAGTTCCCGCGGTTTTGCAGGAGAAGGTTGGAAAAGAAAAGATACGTTTGAGCGCATACACCGATATCGGTGCAGACGGAACCTTCGGCATCCGCTGGCTTGTCGTCACGGACGATTGCGTGCAGGTCTATTCTCCCCCGCCCGGCTGGACACCCCCGGTGATGGGGAACGGGCTGGACTTTGCGGTGGAGCCGCCCGATGTGCAATGCGACATCGACCTGCCTCTGAGCTGCATGTCGGATGCCACTACCGAGATGCTGGTGGGTTGCGGGGCGCTTGTGGTTACCCGAGACGGCAAGGTGCTGGAGCTGGTGCGTTTCTCGAACGCCCGAGCCGCTATCTTCGCGGAGGTGGCACGGTATCTTTCAGCGGTGGCGAAACAGGAGCCACCTCCTGAACCTATTGAACAAAAACCCACGCATTGCCCCGTGTGTGGATTCCGCCTGCCCGGCGACACACAGGTCTGCCCACGTTGCTCGCGCAAGGGTCGGGTGGTATGGCGGCTGCTGGCATTCGCCAAGCCCTACAAATGGCAGATTGTGCTTTCGGGAATACTGATGCTGGTCGGCACCGCCCTCGATCTGGCTCCACCGTATCTGACAAAAATACTGGTCGACTCCGTTCTGGTGCCGCGCCAGAATGTGCATCTGCTGGTGGTTATTCTGGCAGTACTGGCTTTGACACGCCTGGCAGGAGTGGGACTATCGATATGGCGTGGAAGGCTGTCGGCATGGCTGGGTGCAAGGCTGGTGTTCGAAGTCAGGGCGAAGCTGTTCCAGCACCTGCAGTGGCTCTCCCTCTCCTTCTACGACAAGCGCCACACCGGCGCGATTATGTCGCGCATCACGCAGGACACCGGCGCACTGCATGACTTTCTGGTGGATGGCGTCAGCTCCCTTCTGGTGAACGTGTTGTTGCTCATCGGTATCACTGGCATGCTGTTCTGGATGAACTGGCAGCTGGCGGCGCTCATCCTGTTGCCCACACCGCTGGTGGTGCTGGTCACCATGTGGTTCTGGAAGACCGTGCGCCGTGTGTTTCACCAGTTCTGGCACCGATGGTCGCGTCTTTCGGCTACGCTGAACAGCACGCTCTCCGGCATCCGCGTGGTGAAAGCCTTTGCCAAAGAGAGCGATGAGATCGAACGCTTCCAGCGACGCAACCGCGACCTGATGAGCTCGGGGTTGCAGGCGGAGATGATGTGGGCGACCTTCTTCCCCATGCTCAACCTGCTCACGAACATCGGCTTCTTCCTGGTGTGGGCGTTTGGTGGTTATGGAGTCATCAAGGGTGAAGTGCAGCTGGGCACGCTGATAGCGTTCCTCGGCTATCTGGGCATGTTCTATGGCCCCCTGCAGATTCTGACCCGCGTGAGCCAGTGGTTGACCCGCACCTTTACCGCTGCCGAGCGCGTGTTCGAGATTCTGGACACCGAACCCGACGTGAAAGATGCCGAAGACGCCATCCCTATGCCCGAAGTGCGTGGCGAGGTAGAGTTCCGCAACGTCACCTTCGGCTACGATAAACACAAGCCCGTGCTCAAGAATATCAACCTCAAGATTGAGGCGGGCGAGATGGTGGGATTGGTCGGTCACAGCGGCGCGGGCAAATCCACCATGATTAACCTACTGCTGCGCTTCTATGACCCCGACGAAGGACAAATCCTGATAGATGGCGTGGACGTGCGCCAGATTCGCATGGAAGACCTGCGCAAGCACGTGGGCGTGGTGCTGCAAGAGCCGTTCCTGTTCCCCGGCTCCATCCGCGATAATATCGCCTACGCGAAACCGGGCGCCACTCAGGAGGAAATCATCGCCGCGGCGAAGGCAGCAAACGCCCATGACTTCATCCTTCGCTTCCCCGACGGCTACGATACGCAGGTTGGCGAACGCGGACAGCGGCTATCGGGTGGTGAGAGACAGCGCATCTCCATTGCTCGCGCTATCCTGCACGATCCCCGTATCCTCATCCTGGACGAAGCCACCTCGCAGGTGGATACCGAGACCGAACGTCAGATTCAGGAAGCCATCGCCCGGCTGGTGCAGAACCGCACGACAGTGGCAATCGCCCACCGCCTGTCGACCCTGCGCAACGCGCAACGGCTGGTGGTGCTGGAGCAGGGGCAGATGGTGGAAATCGGTACCCACGACGAGCTGATGGCAAAAGAGGGTGTGTATCACCGGCTCGTCACTCTGCAGAGCGAGATTAACAGGATACGCGCGGTGTAACCATACTGGGGCACGACATAGCGTGCCCCCGTTTTTCCCTTACAGCGATACCGTGCCCGGCTGGATGTGCGTCTTGTTCGCCAGAATGGTGGCAACGGCGATGGACAGCATCTTGGACTCCGCAGTATCGGCGCGACTGGTCAGCACCACCGGGGCAGCTGCCCCTACCAGCAAGCCCGCGACGCGCCTGCCTGTGGAATGCGCAAATATCTTCACCAGCGCGTTGCCCGTCTCGATATCGGGACACAACACGATGTCCGCCTTTCCCGCCACAGGACTGCTCAACTTCTTGAGGCGTGCCGCTTCTTCCGAGATGATATTGTCCATCTGGAGGGGACCATCCACGATGCAGTCCTTAATCTGGTTGCGTTCTGCCATTTTGGAGAGAATGGCGGCATCAATAGTGGAAGGCACATCGGGATTAATGGTCTCCACTGCGGTCAACACCGCCACCTTCGGCAGTTCAATGCCCAATCCGCGCGCCACGTACACGGCGTTGCAGATAAGCTGCGCTTTCTGTAACAGGTCCGGCTTGATGTTCATGGCGGCATCGGTGACTATCAGCAACCGGTCTTCCATCTCCAGAATGAACACATGGCTGATGAGCCGCCCGGTGCGCAAACCCGCTTCACGGTCCAGGATGGCTCGCAGCAGGTCCGCGGTATGAATCTGCCCTTTCATCAGCACCTGGCACGTTCCCTCGCGTACCATCTGAACCGCTTTGCGAGCTGCCGTGACGTCGTCCGGCTCATCGACGACCATGTGTGGTTCGAGAGTGTAGCCGATGTCGCCCGCTATCACCTCGATGATGTCGGCATCACCTATCAAAACGGGCTGAGCTAAGCCCGAACACTGCGCGAGATACAGCGCCTCCATGACCGAACGCTCATGGGCACATGCCACCGCCAGACGGGTGTTCTTCAGCCGTGCCGCATCGCTAAGAACCTCGTCAAAGTTGGTATAACCCATTGGTTCCTCCTTACAGCTTAAGCCACTCTATCTACAATATACCATAGATGAAGTGACTGTGCCAGTGATTCTTCGGCTTACTGTTTAACGTTTCCGTAAACTGGAGGAGCGTTTGGACGAGCGACGGCGGGCGGAGGCGCGTCGCCGCGCGGGACGACCCGACCGGGAGGGGTCGGGCAGGGGATACTTTACCCGAACCCAAACGATCAACACCGCGCAGGCAGCAATGAACGCCAGCGCCCACCATGTTGCCGGAGTCACAGCGCCACCGCCTCCTTCGCCCCTTGCCGACACGCCTCAATACGCCGCGAGACCTCTTCGTCGCTCCAGTCGGGATGTAACGAGATGAACACGGTTCGGCTGAGAACATCCAGCGTGCGTGGACACATGTCGGGAGTGTAATCGGTACGAAGCCCCTGGTTGCGCGGATGGTGGAACGGATTCATGTCGGGATGGTGCATGATGCGCTTTTGCAACAGAGGCTCCCAGTTGGAGTAGACATGCTTGCCGCTGTCAATAGGCAGCCAGCCGCCCGTCTCGCCTGCAAACGCGCGCGCCTGCGCCTCGGAGTCAAACTGGAAAGCCACCACCACCCCGCAGTCTCCTTCGGGGTCGTTATTGGGGGCGATGCGTAAGCCCGGCGTTTCCGCCAGCTCCTGCTCGAACCGTTTGCGGATACGGCGCAGGTCGCTCAGGATGCCATCCAGCCGGCGCAGTTGCACCCGCAATATCGCCCCCATCACCTCATCTGCCCGCAGCTGGATGCCCACGAAAATGGGAATGCCCAGGTCCTTAGCGTAAGGGCGGAACGCTGCGCCGCCATCGTGAAACACCAGTGCGCGCTCGTACAGGGTGCGGTCGCTGGTGTTCAACGCGCCGCCTTCGCCACACGAGATAATTTTGAAGTAATTGAAGCTGAACGCGCCCGCGTTGCCCCAGCTACCCAAACGTTTGCCTCTGTAACTACCGCCGTCCGCCTGGCAACAGTCTTCCAGCACCATCAGCCCATGCTCGCGTGCGATGTCCAGAAACGCCTGCATGTTGGCAGGACGCCCCACCATATGAACCGGTATCATCGCCCGGGTGTTGGGTGTGATTTTGCGGCGCACATCTTCAGGGTCCAGGGCGAGCGTTTCGTCTACCTCGGCGATAACAGGTATCGCCCCGACCGCCAGTACGCTGGTGGCGGTTGCCATCCACGTGTAACCGGGCACAATCACCTCATCACCCGGACCGATGCCCATACCCACCAGCCCGCAAATGAGTGCGGCGGTTCCCCCTCCTGCCATGCACAGGGCGTAGTCCGTGCCAATGGTCTGCGCCCACTCGCGCTCGAACTGGTCTACTTCATGCAAATGCCCTTCCACACCCTCGCCCACGCGGAATAGATGTCCGCTTAACAGCACCTTGCGTACTTCCTCTACTTCCTCTTTGCCAATGCGATACATGGTTTCGCCTCCTCATACACTCAGGATATCGGGTCCCGTCCCCCGTACCGCCTGTTCCAGATGCCCGTTTGCCGCCAGTTCGCCCAGTGTGGCGAAATCGCCCAGCCCGTTGGTGAGCACGTGCTCTATCACCGCATCCATCAGCCGCAAGGCGTAGTCCAGGTTATCGCCCACTCCGTGCGTGTGCGTCAACAGCACCGCAACGTTGCTCTCCTGCGCGATACGGCTGACGTCCTCCTTCGCCAGCGCGACAAACTCCTGCTCCCGCTGCCATGCGCCGCGCCACGTGTACTCGTTCAGAATGGGCACCTCCACCACACCGCTATACCAGCGAAACGGAGTGTGGGGGATGTCGCTCACCCATTTCTGGGCAATCACCCCACTGCGATGCGGCAGATGCTCATAGCCAGTGCCGCTGATATACATGCAGGAGTGGTAACGAATGCCCACCTGTTGCAATGCCTCGAACATGGGTTTGGAGATGGCTCCACAGGGCGCGCGAAAGACGGTTGGTTCCACACCCAGCCTTTGCCGAAAAATCGCCAGCCCCTCCTCGATGCGCGCGCGCAGGTTCGGCAGGGTGTAGCGTGGCATCAGTTCCCCGCGCCGACGCTCAAACTCCTCGATGAAAGCAGGCATGATGTCCGTTGCCGGCCAGTTCGGGGGACCGAATTCAAAGCAATCTTCATGGGTGAGCCCGTGCAACTGCAGGTCATGTCCCGCTGCGTGCGCCTCACGCAGGGCGTTTACCCATTCTTCGCTCATGGGCTGTCCACTCGGTTTGGGTACCACAAACAGGGTCATGCGCACTCCGCGCGACTGCAACAAGGCGCATACACGGCGCATGGCTTCCACCATATCGCTGCCGCCTGCGCCGACATCGTCCATTGTCCACACGTACCACGTTGCCACCACAACGCCTCCCGAAGCTTCTCAGGACAAACTTCTCCCTACAGCGAGGAGGCTCCTGCACTGCTGGCTTCAGAGCTACGCAGAAAGAGCCGGGCGCTGCTACAGGCAATGAACTCTTTCGTCCTTCCGACGTCTACGAAGATGGATATCAGAGAATAAGGGGGTGACAACAGGCGATGAGAAAGATGACAGTCCTCTCGTTGACGCTGATTAGCGTTCTGGTGATGTGGTTTATCCAGCCCGCGGTGGCACAGGTTACCGGTAAAGGCGCCGGACCGGATGTGCTGGCGCAGCGCCGTCTGCACCGCTGGAACGCCATGGCGAAGTGGCTGCAGCTGACCGACGAGCAAAAAGCGAGAATAGAAAGCATTTTGGACAACGCCCGCGAGCAGGCGCGGAAAATTCGCGACGATGCCTCGCTCACGCGCGAGCAGAAGCGCAAGCAGTTGCTGGAGTTGCGCCAAAACACCCGTCAGGAAATCGGCTCGGTACTGACGCTCGAACAGCGCGAGAAGCTGCGCAAGCTGTGGGCATGGCGGTGGCACCGCTGGCAGATGTGGCGGGCGTATCGGTTGGGGAAGATGGGCAAAGGCGTTCCGATGAGCCCAGAGCAGCTGCGCCGGTGGCGGGCATGGTCCGAAACGGCGAAACGAGGCTGGTGGTGGGACCGCTGGGGAAAGCCGTTTTGAGAGAAACTCTCCTCGCGATGGGCGAAAAGCACGGGGCTTGCCGATGCAAGCCCCGCTTTGTTGCTACCTTATCTGCCAGGCTGTTGCTGCTGTAGTTCCTTCGCCACCTCGGGATGATACTGCAGCAGTTGATTAATGGCAATCGCCTTTGCCTGTGGCGGCATTCTCGGATCGTTCTGAATCCGCTGTATCTCCGCCTTGATATCCTCGGCAGTCACCTTCTTCGGTGGTGGTTCCTTCGTGCGCTGATACTGGAAGGCAAATATCAGCGCGGCGATGATGATGAGCACAATCGCGATAATCGTCTTCTTTTTGCTGTCCATCTGTCCCTCTCTCCTCCTGCAATAAGGGGCGGGGCTGGCATTGCCCCGCCCCTATTATCGGTTTCACTGGGTCGAAGGCTCAGTACGGATACCAGCCTTCCGATGCCCACTGCGCAGGCAAGCCGACCGGCACGTAGATGTTGCGGTACCACAGGATCTGTCCGCGTCCCATCGCCTTGGCGTGACCGTCGAAGAAGACCACGTTAGCAGTTCCGGTATGGCGATAGCGCGGCATCATGCCACAGCCTGCCCACGTCGCGTTGCCGTCCCCGTCGTTCACCAGGTCGCAGTCACGCTGCAGAGCACGCTCAGCACCATCTCTTTGTGGCGGGCGACCAATCCAGTCCACCCAGTCCCACTCCCAGGTGCCGAAGTAGACCCATCCCCAGAAGGCGTCGTTGACGCCCTTCTCGGTAATCATGACCTTCTCAGCAGGGGTCTCCAGCGCGGAGATGGGCGTCACGCGATGGCGGGCATCGTTGCCTCCGACAGGCCAGTTCCAGAAATCGGCAAACACGTCGTAATGGCAGCCGTACTTACCGCTCTGGTTGCGGTCCGGGAAAGACGGGCAGGCGTAGAGACCGTGAGTTCCCCAGCTGTACTCCACACCCTGCTCATCGCGGTAGCGGTCGCCGCTCTTGACATACGGCCAAATGACGCTGTACCACGCCTGCTGGGGTACGCCGGTGCTTCCGCCACCGTACTGGGACATGGGGAAGGTCTCGTCGTAGTCCTGCACATACATCATCACGCCGAGACCAATCTGCTTGAGGTTACTCAAACAGGTGGCTCCGCGGGCCTTCTCACGTGCCTGTGAGAAGACGGGGAACAGGATTGCCGCTAAAATGGCGATAATCGCTATCACCACTAGCAGCTCGATGAGCGTAAACGCTTTTCGGTTCATTTACTGCACCCTCCTTGTACGGTGTGATAAGAATGGGATAATGCGCCGTACCTCGTGTCCTACAGCGCCCGGTATCAGGCACACCTGTGCCTGTTGCCTCCTTTGTAACTCCTACCCGATGTGTCTTAATCGTTTAAGAGTTACACTCTCATTGTAACCCTCTTTCTCGCTTTTGTCAAGGGGATGTTAAGACTTTTTTCGCCGACAGCATGAAATCTCGTAATGCCACGGGCAGGTAAGCACACGGGGCAGGAACTTCTCCGGCTGCTGAGTATTAGTAGGTAAGAGTTCAACATGCTGAAGAAGGAGGATAATACGTGATGAAACCCGCCGTTGGGATCTGTCCGATCATCGTCTTACTGTGTGCGACCGGCGCACAGTCGCAGATCACCGTGGCAACCGGCGGTAAAGCCCGCCTGCCTGTGCTGATACAGTATGGCGCGACGCAGACGGAACGCTACGCGGCAGAGGAGCTTGCCAGCCATCTGCAACAGATAACCGGCGCGCGCTTCGAAGTGCGCGAGATACACCCGGGCGAAGTGCCCCAAACCGGTATCATCGTGGGACCGGGGCATCTGGCGGAAGCGGTGTTTCCCGAGGTGAAGCTCAGCGAGTTCGGCAGCGAGCAGGTTACCATCCGCACCAAAGGCAACTACCTGCTGCTGGCGGGTGGACGCCCACGCGGCACGCTGTACGCCGTTTACCGCTTCCTCAGCAAAGTGTGCGGTGTGCGCTGGTGGGCGCCATGGGCGACGCACATCCCGAAGAAAAGCACGCTGCGTGTGCCTGCCCTCTCCATCGAGGAGAAACCCGCTTTTGAATACCGCGAGCCGTTCTGGTACCCCGCCTTTGACGGCGACTGGGCTGCGCGAAACTATTACAACGGACACGCTGCCCGCCTCACCGAGAAGCACGGCGGCAAAATCATCTATAAAGGCTTCGTGCATACCTTCTACCCGCTGGTACCGCCGGAGCACTACTTCGAAAAGCATCCTGAATGGTACAGCCTGATTAACGGTAAACGCACCTACCAGAACGCCCAGCTTTGCTGTACGAACCCCGAACTGCGCGAGTTTCTGGTGGAGCGCGTGCGCCAGTGGCTGAAAGAGTCTCCCGAAGCAAGCATCGTCTCCATCTCTCAAAACGACTGGTACGGCGCGTGCCAGTGCGATACCTGCAAGGCAATCGATGAGCGCGAGGGAACGCAAGCCGGTTCGGTGCTGGACATGGTGAACTACATCGCCGAGCGGCTGGAGAAAGAGTTCCCGCACGTCGCCTTCGACACGCTGGCCTACACCTACACGCGAAAGCCCACCAAAACGCTTAAGCCTCGCGACAGCGTCATTGTCCGCCTGTGTTCTATCGAGTGCAACTTCGCGCGGCCGCTGGAACACCCCAGCAATCAGGCGTTTGCCGACGACATCCGCGGATGGTCCAAAATGAGCCAGCGGCTGTATGTTTGGGACTATACCACCGACTTCGCCCACTACGTGCAGCCCCATCCTAACTACTTCTCGTTGGGACCGAACGTGCGCTTCTTCCACCAGCATGGCGTGCGCGGGCTGTTCGAGCAGGGCGCTTATCAGTCGCATGGTGCCGAGTTCGCGGAACTACGCGCGTGGGTGCTGGCGCAACTGATGTGGGACCCCTATCAGGATGACCGCAAGATGATCGAGGAGTTCCTCAAGGGTTACTACGGGAAGGCGGCGCCCTATATCCTGCGCTACATGCAGTTGATGAGCAACGCGGCGAAAGACTTCTACCTGAGCTGCTTCACCCGCTCCAACGCCCCGTTCTTCAACTTCAAAACCCTGAGCGAGGCGGAAAAGCTGTGGCAGAGAGCAGAGCAGGCAGTGAAGGACAATCCGGAAATCCTCTGGCGGGTGAAGCAGGGGCATCAGCCCGTGCGTTACGCCTTCTTGAACAATTGGGTGCGCTTGCGCCGTGAGTGCCTGGTACTGGGAGCCGAGTGGCCGCTGCCTCTTTCGCGCAAAGCAGTGGCAGATGAGTGGCTGGCAGTGGTCACCGGACCGGGGCCCAAAGGCTGGTCGCCCATGACGCACGTCAACGAGGGCGGCTTGACCCCGCAAAAGTTCGTGGAGCAGTTCGCGGTGGACGAGCCAGACCCAGTTGTTCCGGAGCGCGTTCGCAAAACCCGTGCGGTCGCACCACCAACCGGCATCGCGGGGGCAAACGCCCGTCATTGTGTGGACGCCCAGGAGGAGGTAGTGAACATCATCAACGAAGGCACGTGGGGCATGTATGCCGGCGACCCCTTGGCGTCCGACGGGCTCGCAGTCAAGCTGCTGGGTAATCACCGCGAGTGGGCATATCAAATACGTGCGGTTGACCTGCCGAAGCGTGCTCACACGGGGCGATGGAAGGTGTACGTGGTGCTGCGGGTGGACAAGAAAGCTGGTGTGGACCCGCAAAAAGATGCCTTCTGGGCAGGCGTGTGGGATAGCGCAAAGTGGACATCTGCTGGCGAAATCCGCGGCAAAATCGCCGACACCGATGAGAAGGCGTACCGCCCCTTCCTCATCGGCACCGTGGAGATGAACCCGGACATGTACATCTGGGTGGCGCCTCCCGCCGCTGGCATTGACGGGCAAAGGCATGTGAACGAAGAACAGGCGAACGTCAAAGCGGTGTGGGTGGACCGGGTCTACCTGGTGCCCGCAGATTGACGATGCGTTCGGTCGGTTTGAGCATCCTGCTACTGCTTTGCGGCGAGGTGTTGACGATGGCTGCACCTTCAGGGTTGAACACGTGGCTGGTTCTGGGAACGTTCGATAACACAGGCAACAGCGGCTTCGAGCGGGACTGGATTGGCGAAAGGGAGGTGCAGCCATCCGTCGGCACGGTCAGCGCGGGCAAAGAGTGGCGCTATTTCGACGACCGCACCTTCAGCCGCAACTACGACGACTACAACGACCTGTTCAGCTATTTCGCCGTGAAACGGGGCGAGAGCATCGCCGCAAAGGTTGCCTATGCCCATGTCCATCTCTTCTGCCCGACAGCGCGAAGTGCGCAGCTGAAGCTGGGCGCAGACCACCTGGCGAAGGTGTGGCTGAACGGCGAGCTGGTGCTGGAAGTGCGTGAAGGGAACTGGCAGCGCGACGCTGTGAGTGCGGCGGTAACGCTCCAGCAGGGCTGGAACCGCCTGCTGCTCAAAATCGCCAACACGGAGGAAGGACGCTTCGGCTTCTACGCCAGCCTGACCGACGCTCAGGGCGAGCCAATGCCCGATGTTATCCCCTCGGTGAACGGGGGCGCAGGCAAGCTGGCTATCTGCACGCAGGGGATGACCGACATTGGCGCGGGTGCGCTGCCGATAGCCTATCGGGAGTGGCCCTACGTGCAGGCGGACGCCTTTGCCTCCACCACCTCCACCGACGTACTGGGCTTCCTGGCGCTGGCTCCCCATCTGACGGTAAAAGCCTCCCCGTTCCGCCTGATGGCGCAGGGCGGTTCCCCACCCTACCGGTGGCGTGTGTTGCGGGGTAGATTGCCGGCGGGACTGCGTCTGCTGGAAGACGGACACATCGTGGGAACAGTGGATGCTGGCGCAAAGCCCGGCGAATACCCGCTCACCATACAGGTGAGGGATAGTGCAGGCGCAGTGGCTGTGCAGACCTTCAGCCTGACCGTGCGGGAACGACCCAACAAATGGCTGGAGGAGGCGAGACTCGATGCGCTGATTCACGCACCGGAGAGCATGCCTGCCGGCGAGCACCGTACCTTCGCCCGCCTGATGAAGCGACAGGGCTACGCGCTGGGTATGTGCATCGGCTATAACAACGGCGACCACCGCTACCGCTGGCAGTCTCGCTATCATCCAGACAACCCGCTGGGCGATGTGCTGATGCCCTACAAACAGGCTCTGGAGGTGGAAGGCATCCGCTTCGGCGTGTACATTGGTAACTTCGACGGTGATAACCACGGCGGCGAGAACGGAGCCATCCTCGTTATCGACGAGGTGATGCGGCGCTATAACCCGTCTGCTATCTGGTTCGACTGGGCCGGCTGGCGAGGCTTTGCGCTGGACGCGATGTACAGCGTCATCCGCGCTCACAACCCCGATACGCTCATCATCCTGAACGGCATTCCGACCCTGTTCAACGGCGACTGGGATGCGGTTTGCATGGAAGGCTGGGGCGCATGGGGAGAAAAGCACTGGCGAACATGGCCCGTGCCCATCAGCTGGTTTAAGCGACCGGTGGTGGAAAGCTGGCGTCTGGTTACCGACCCCAACTTCGTCTACTCGAAAGGGGTTCATCCGCGCTGGCAGGACTACGTGAAGGCGATGATTTCGCTCATCGGCGAAGGCTACGTGGCGAACATCGACCACAGTCCCACCATCGCCACGCAAATCCGTACGCTGTCCGACTCGCCGGTGCTGCAATGCCACCGCGAGATGGCAGACTGGTTCAACCCCACGGGGATACCCTCGTTGGTGGAGAGCTTCACACAGGTATACCCCGCCCCCCTGCCGCCCGCTTCCTGGGGCTACAGTCTGGTGAAAGCGGACGGCAGCGCGCTGTACCTGCATATCCTGCAGACCCCACGCGGAAAAACGGGCATGCCGCCCGATGGCAACATTGTGCTCTCCCCCGTGCGCCAGCCGGTACAGCGGGTGGTGTGGATGAACCAGAACAGAGTGGTGCCCTTCCGCCAGCAGAACGACACCGTACACATCGACGCCCGCACGATAGCGAGCGACCCGGTGGATACCATCCTGAAAGTGGAGCTGGCAAAGCCGCTGAAGCCGCCGTACCCCCCGTTCGTACCCCCCAGACCTCCGGTGAAACGCAGTGCGAATCTGGCTCTCAACAAACCCGCGTGGTTGCTCAGCGCAGATGGCAAGCGTCCCCTCCCTCCCAGCGGCTGGGAGCCGTTTGCGTCGCGTGGAGTGGATGGCGACCCTGTTACCTTTGCGCAGGCAGGCAATGAGTGGGCGTGGAGCTATCAGGTGGACCTGCAGAAAACTTACCCGGTAGGTCGGGTGGTCATCCGCTTTGGACCGGGATACGCCACCGAGTACCGCCTGTGGATTTCGGAGGACGGCATCAACTGGTGCGAAGTTGCCCATGTCACCGACGGCGTGGGTGGAGCGCGGGAGCATCGTTTCCCAGCCACTCCTGCCCGCTATGTGCGCGTGCAAGCCGTCAAACCAGACGGACCCAACCAGCTGGGCGTGCAGATGAGCATCGCGGAGCTGGAGGTATACCGCTGAATACCGGGAGAGGTGTAGACACACATGAGAGAAGGCGTCGGAATATTGCTGGCCGTTTTGATGCTGGCGGTTGCCGTTTCCGCACAGCCGCCAATACGTCTTTACGTCGCGCCCAATGGCAACGACCGCTGGTCGGGCAGGCTTCCGCGTCCCAACGCCTCGCGTACGGACGGACCGCTCGCCACGCTGCAGGGAGCACGAAATGCAGTGCGCCGGCTGAAGGTAACGCAGAGATTGCGTGTGCCCGTTCATGTACTGTTTGCCGGTGGAACCTACCGGATAACCGAGCCGGTCGTCTTTACCCCAGAGGACAGCGGCACCGCAGACGCGCCCATTATTTACGAAGCGATGCCCAACGCCAGACCCGTGTTTGATGGCGGCAAACGCATGACCGGCTTCCGCAAAGGCGCAAACGGCATCTGGACAACTGTCATCCCCGAAGTGCGGGCAGGCAAGTGGTACTTCGAGCAGCTGTGGGTAAACGGCAGGCGTGCCATCCGCGCCCGCTCGCCCAATCGCTTTTACTATTACATGCTTTCCCGCATCGACGAAGGTATCGATCCGTTGACGGGACAAAAAGCGTATCTCAGCAACCGCGCGTTCATCGCCCGAAAGGAGGACATTGCGCCTCTGCTTTCGCTCTCACCGGAGCAGCTGCGCGATGTGACGGTGGTGGTGTACCACTCGTGGGAGATTTCGCGCCACCGTGTTGCCTCTGTCGACGCCGAAACGGGCGCAGTAATTACCACCGGTGGACACACCTGGCGGTTTCTGGAATGGGCGCCGAACCAGCGCTACCATCTGGAGAGCCTCCTCGCCGCGCTAGACGAGCCGGGCGAGTGGTTCTTGAGCCGCGATGGTACCCTGTACTACAAGCCGCTGCCCGGAGAGGACATGGGGCGTGCGCAGGTGTACGCTCCGGTGACTGACTCCTTCATTCGCATCGAAGGTAAGCCGGAGGAAGGCAAGTGGGTGGAGCATATCGCCTTCAAAGGACTGACTTTCCGCCATGCGCAGTATGTGCTGCCTCCGCAAGGGCACGGCGACTGGTAGGCGGCGTTCAACATTCCTGCCGTTGTGATGGCGGACGGGGCGCGGCATGTAACCCTGCAGGACTGTGAAATTGGGCACATCGGCACCTACGCGGTGTGGTTCCGCCGCGCGTGCACCGATTGTCGCGTGGAGCGTTGCCACCTGCATGACATGGGAGCAGGCGGCGTGCGCATCGGAGAGGGAAGCATCCCCTCTGCCGGTCAGGAGACCGCACGCATTACCGTGCATAACTGCATCATTCAGGGAGGCGGACGCATCCACATGGGTGCGGTAGGCATCTGGATAGGACAGAGCGGAGACAATGAAATCACGCACAACGACATCGGCGACTTTTTCTATACGGGCGTCTCCGTTGGCTGGACGTGGGGCTATGGGGAAAGCCGTGCCCAGCGCAACAGGACCGAGTTCAACCGCATCCACCATCTCGGCTGGGGCGTGCTGAGCGATATGGGCGGCGTGTACACGCTGGGTATCTCCGATGGCACCACCGTCAGCAACAACGTGATACACGACGTCTATTCGTATGACCGCTACGGACGCGGCGGCTGGGGGCTGTACAACGATGAGGGCAGCACGCACATCGTGATGGAAAACAACCTCGTGTATAACGTGAAAACGGGCACCTACCACCAGCACTACGGCAGGGAGAACATCATCCGGAACAACATCCTCGCCTTCAGCATGGACGGGCAGCTGCAGCGGTCGCGTGTGGAGCCGCACCTCTCCTTCACCTTCGAGCGCAACATCGTGTACTGGAAGGAGGGTCCCCTGTTCACCGGCTCGTGGAAAGATGCCAACGTGGTGCTGCGGCAAAACCTGTACTTCAAAGCGGGTGGACAACCGGTTACCTTCGAAGACCTTTCGTGGGAGCAATGGCGCGCACTGGGGAAAGACGAGGGAAGCCTCATCGCCGACCCGCTGTTTGTCAACCCAGAGCGTCACGATTTTCGCCTCCGTCCGGGCTCGCCAGCCTTGCGAATCGGCTTCAAACCCTTTGACTACACCAGAGCAGGTGTCTACGGCGACTCGCGATGGGTGTCGCTCGCCCGCTCCCGACGGTATCCGCCGGTGCAGTTCGCTCCTGAACCGCCGCCGATGCGCGTGGAAGACGGTTTCGAAAAGACACCCGTCGGTTCTCCGCCGATGATGGCACAGGTCATTACCGAAGGCAAGGGCGACAGCATCTCGGTGACAGACGAGACGGCTTTCAGTAGGGGTCGCTGCCTGAAGGTGGTAGACGCCCCCGGATTGCAACATGCGTTCAATCCGCACTTCGCCTACCAGCCGAATCATCGGCAGGGTGTCAGCCGCGCTCGCTTCGCCCTGCGGATAGAGGCGGAGACGGTGATGTATCACGAATGGCGCGACTGGAGGCAGACCCCCTACCGCGTGGGACCCACCTTCCGCGTGGCAGACGGCTCGCTACAGGTTCGTGGCGGCGAGCGCGTGAGCCTGCCCCTTGGTCAGTGGGTGCAGTTCGAGGTATGGGCGCAAATGGGCAAACCCACTGGCGCACGCTGGGGAATGAAGGTGCGTCTCCCCGACGGCACGCAACACCAGTGGGATGACCTGCCCTCCGATGATGGCTTCGGGGTACTCACCTGGGTCGGCTTTGTGAGCGATGCTACCGAAAGCGCCGTGTTCTCTCTGGACGATATCGAGATACTTCCCGCTCACGATTAGCATCGTCCCGTATGAATAGATGATACTCACCACCGCCATACGGCGGTGGTGCTTGCTTGACTTCCCGTTCAAATGCGAAAACGGTGCTGCCCTAATTTGCGGAGCCGATGACCTGCGCCGGAAAGCCCGCCGCATCCAGCCGGTGCAGGATGGCATCCATCGTAACCCGGTTCTCCTCAAACTGCACTTCCACCGTTTTGGTGGCGATGTCCACACTCACCTGTTGTACTCCGTCCACCTTCATCAGGGCGTTCGTGATGGCGTTGACGCAGCTTTTGCAAGCGATGTCGGGCGCATTCAGGCGTACGTGCATGTTCCTTTCTCCTGCCAGAAAAGGTTTGACCGAAAGCGTCTCACGTTACCCCATTATACCGTGACGTGGCAGAGAAATTCGCCCCCTGTCTCTTGACTCCCCCGGTCTCCTCATGTAAGATGAACCTGCTTAAACTGGTTGACTGGGAGACGGCCATGCAACATACATCGGAACAGATGCCCTTACCGACTTACGAATGTTTTCGCACGACGGACCGCATTCGCGTGGACGGTGCTCTGGACGAGCGCACGTGGAAACACGCGCCTGCCATGCGGTTGACGGTGTGGAAAGACGGCTCGGCACCAGAACGCGAAACGCGCGTGAAGATGGCATGGGATACGAAGAACCTGTACCTCGCTTACTGGGTAGAGGATGACAGCTTCCGCAGCAGGATGCGTAAGCGGGATGACCCACTGTGGCTGGAAGAGGTGGTGGAGTTTTTTGCGGATGGCGGTCAGGACCTGCGGGACTATTGTGAGTTTGAGTGGAACGCGCTGGGGGCGTGTGTGGACCTCGTGGCGGTGTGGCTGGATGAGGGCAAGTTCCACATGTTCATCGAGTGGGATGCCAAAGGCATGAAGTGGGCGGTGAAAACAGGCAAAACGGTCATCGACGGCATCGAGGTGCCCGGCTGGCAGTGCGAGGTATCGATCCCCTTCTCTGTCTTCCGCGATGCCCCCAGATTACCGCCTGCCGATGGAGACACATGGCGCGTGAATCACTACCGCATCGAGATGAGCGGGAAGGAGACAGAATACACCTGCTGGTCACCGGTGCTGGGGGAAAACGTATCGTTTCATCGCCCGCATCGGTTCGGGTATCTGGTGTTCAGAGACAAACCAGTCCCCCTCCCTTCCCGCGAGTAGGTTCCACTCTCGGGCGGTAGCGGCGACCTGCGCAGGGCGTATCTAATGCCGGATGGTGACCTCGTTGACCACCTGGCGGATGCCGGGCTTCTGGCGGAAGATGCGGCAAAGGGTCTCTATCTCCTGCGCTGGGTCTGCATCATAGCCGCGCAGTTTGCGTACGATGCCGCGCAGATACACCACGCCATGCACCACGTGAATATCCAGCAACGAGTAGTCAATCGGGCGCTTGGCGACCTCGTGCATCAGCTCTCGACGCATGGCGACGTCTTCCAGAGGCATTTCCTTCACCTCCTTTCCCCTGAGGGTGGGAAGACGTGCTCACAGCATAGTGAGCGGTATCAACGATAATTGCTCATCCATTTAGTTTGACGGAAAAGTCGGGGCAAAAGTTTCACCCTGTGCGTGCAGGACAGTACTTTCCTGTTGGTATCTTTTTCGAACAGCCCCGTGAGTCTTGACTCGCCTCCATGACATCAGTATAATTAGGATTGATAAATATTTCTCAAACTAGAAACTCGCATCAAGGAGCGGTTTTGGTGAAGTCCATACTTGTAGCAACACCCAACTCATGGACGACGTCCGTTTCATCGGTGCTCATCGCCCGTCTATGTGCTTACTGGCAGTTGAGCAAACCCCGACTGGCTCTGCTGGTGTGGCTGTCCGCGCTGGCGTCGATGTGGCTTCCTCAAGCGGTGTTCCCGTTTTCGGTGCTTGTGGCTTTCGCGGCAGGTGTGTGGCTGGTGATAGCGTCGGCGAACGGATGGAATCAGGTGCTGGAGTGGCGCCACGACGCCCGAATGCGCCGCACGGCTACCCGCCCTATTCCGAGCGGGAAGATATCCCCCAAAGAGGCGGCCATTGTCAGTACGGTGTGGGGCGCAGTGGGCATCGTCGTGTTGTGGTTGACAGTGAATCCACTGACCGCCTTGTTGGGTGCTTTTGCTTTGCTGGTGTACGTACTTGCCTACACTCCCCTGAAACGCGTCAGCGCGTGGTGTACGGTCGTGGGTGCGGTAGCGGGCGCTATACCACCAGCGGCGGGATGGGCTGCCGCCTCAGGGTCCCTTAGCTGGCAGGCGGTTCTGCTGTTCACTGTACAGTTCCTGTGGCAGTTTCCGCACTTCTGGGCGATCGCGTGGAAGTACCGGCACGAATACCACGAGGCAGGCTTCCACTTAGTACCATTCAACGACGACGAGGGTTTTGTGGTGGGCAGGATGATGTGGCTTCTCTCGCTCGCGTTGCTGGCTGTCAGTCTGATCCCGTTCCTGACGGGGTGGCGTTCGGGGTTCTACACCGCAGGCGCGCTGCTTCTGGGGACGTGGCTCACTCGTTCCGCGCAATCTTTCATGCGCCAACCTGATGGCAAACGGGCGATGAAAGTGATGTTCACTTCACTGGGGTATCTGCCCCTGTGGTTACTGCTGTTGATACTGGCTTACTGAGGAGGGACGAGAGGTGATCGCTACTCGCTGGGCTATCCGTGTTGCCAGTTGGGGATTACTGGTCACATCTATCCTGCTGCTGGCGGTGGCTTACGTGCACTCGAAACGCCAGAACACGGCATCCAGCGCCCTGCCTGGGTTCGGACAGGTACCCGCCTTCTCGCTCACTGCACATACAGGTCAGCCCATCCGACTGGAAGACCTGTATGGCAAAGTGTGGGTAACCAACTTCTTCTTCACCACCTGCCGAAGTATCTGCCCCGTCATGCAGGAGAACATGGTCGAAGTTCAGAAAGCTTTCGCAGGCAGTCCCCATGTTCGTCTGGTGTCGTTCACCGTGGATCCCGAGCATGACACCCCGGAGGTGCTTCGCGCTTACGCGCAACGGAAGGGAGCCGTGCCCGGTCAGTGGATGTTCGTGACAGGTGAAAAGAAAGCCATCTATCGGCTGGCACGTCAGGGCTTCAAGCTGGCGGCGGAGGACGTGCCTGAAGAGATTCAGGGCACACGACACGACTTCGTGCATAGCGAGAAGCTGGTGCTGGTAGACAGCGCGGGGCGCATTCGAGGCTATTACAGTGGTCTGGATATGGAGCAGGTGCAACGGTTGATAGAGGATATACACCGTTTGCTGCGCGAAGAGGGTCTGCAGTGATCGAATGGCTTCCCACCGTGAACGCCGTGCTCAATTTCACCAGCTTCGTGTGCCTGGTCGCAGGCAGGGTATACATCGGACGGGGTGAAGTCGCCAAACACCGCGCGAGTATGATAGCCGCGCTGATGGCATCCGTGCTGTTTCTGGTAAGCTACCTGGTTTACCATGCATATGCGGGCACCACACGCTTCGCGGCGCCACCAGCCCTGCGAACATTCTACCTGGTGATATTGACCACTCACACCGTTCTGGCAGCGGTGATTGTGCCGCTGGTGCTGGTGACCTTCTGGCGCGCCTTGAAGGCACAATTTGAAAGGCACAGACGCATCGCGCGGTGGACTCTGCCCCTGTGGATGTATGTTTCAGCAACGGGGGTCATCATCTATTTCATTCTTTATGTGTTATTCCCGGAGTATGCGCAACGGGCATGAGGCGGATTATCTTGAAATTGGGCGCGATTTTTTTGCGAATTTCGAGCCTGTTTCTATTGAAAAAGCCGATGTTCGTCATGTATAATTAGGGACGATAACTGATATGTGGACATAGTATTGCTATGTAGATAGCCTTTTTAAGCAATTCGGCGGTAGTACATGCATTTCAGGTTGTGATAAAAAGCACAAACCAGGACGGAGGCTAGGATGCCACAGGTCTTTCATCGTAGCAGTAACACACTGGCAAGATTGAGCATCGTGACCGGCGCAGCGTTACTGGTATCTTCGGTGCTCATTGGGTCTAATCTCAGCAGGTCACCATACGTTACACAGGTCGGTGCGCCGGTAGACCAGCCTGTCCCGTTCAGTCACAAACACCACGTGAAGGAGTTAGGCATCGACTGTCGCTACTGCCACAGCACGGTGGAAAAGTCGGCGGTAGCCAGCGTGCCTCCCACGCACACCTGCATGAGTTGCCATTCCCAGGTGTGGACAAACAGTCCCCTGCTGGAACCGATACGGCAGAGCTACCTGAACGGCACGCCGGTGAAGTGGAACAAGGTGTACGACCTGCCCGACTTTGTGTACTTTAACCACAGTATCCACGTGCAGAAAGGCATCGGCTGCGACACGTGCCATGGACCCGTCCATGAGATGAACATCACCTACAAGGCGCAACCGTTAAGCATGGCATGGTGTCTGGACTGTCATCGTCAACCCGAAAAGTACATCCGCCCGAAGGAAGAGGTCTACAATTACGAGTACAAACAGCCCAAGAACCAGCTGGAGTTAGGCGAAAAGCTGGTCAAGGAATACGGTATTCGCAAAGAGCAGCTCACCGACTGCGCGATCTGCCACCGCTAAACATGGGGTCACAGCAAGGATGAAGAGAAAGCATCAATCGCTGAATCTGGACGAGATACGGGAGCGTCTGGCAGGGGCACGCGGGCGCAACTACTGGCGAAGCCTCGAAGAGGTAGCCGACAGCGAGGAGTTCCGTCAGATACTGGAGAAGGAGTTTCCTCTGCAGTCCTCGCCGCTGGGGGCGTTCCTGCACCGCCGTCAGTTCCTGAAACTGATGGGCGCATCGCTGGCACTGGCAGGGTTAACCTCCTGTCGCCCGTTGCCACAGCGAAAAATCGTTCCCCAGGTTCAGCAGCCCGAAGAGGTTATTCTGGGCAAGCCTCTATATTACGCTTCCGCGTTCACGCTGGGAGGCTTTGCGCGAGGGATACTGGTGGAAAGCCACGAGGGACGCCCCACCAAAATCGAGGGCAATGCCCGACACCCCGCCAGCCCAGGCAGACAGGGCGTGCGGCCGCTGAATCAACCTGCCCGCATTCACCCCGACGGAACGCCAGAGCATCTCGGTGCGACCGACGCCTTCACGCAGGCATCCATCCTGACCCTGTATGACCCTGACCGCTCGCAAAGTCCCGTCCAGCAGAACCGCGTCGCGTCGTGGCAGGACTTTAACACGGCACTTGCGGCAGCGATGGCGAAGCAGGCGGCGGCGCGTGGCGCAGGCTTGCGTATCCTCACGGAAACGGTGACCTCGCCAACCCTGGCGGCTCTGCTGGAGGAACTGCTGCGCAAGTACCCACAAGCGAGGTGGTATCAGTACGAACCCGTCAATCGCGACCACTCGCTGGAGGGGACGCGCATTGCCTTCGGTGAACCGATGCAGGCAATCTACCGCATAGACCGCGCCGATGTGATACTGTCGCTGGATGCGAACTTCCTGCACGGCGATGGCGCCAGCGTGCGCTATGCGCATGATTACTCCACACGCCGCAGGGTAAGTCGCGATACCCGCAGTATGAACCGCCTCTACGTGGTGGAAAGCACCCCAACCGTGACGGGTTCCGTTGCCGACCATCGGTTGCCTCTGCGTCCGTCGCAGGTATCGGCGTTCGCACAGGCTCTGGCAAAGGCGGTGGGGTTGCCTGTCTCTGCCCCTTCACTGCCTGCCGAGGTGCAGCGGTGGGTGGATGTGGTGGCGCGAGACCTGCAGGCTCATCGGGGGCGATGTCTGGTGCTGGTTGGGGAGAGCCAACCTCCCGCAGTACACGCTCTGGTCCACGCCATGAACGATGCGCTGGGTAACATTGGGCAGACGGTCGTATACACCGCGCCTGTTGAGGTCAAACCGGTGTCGCAAACCGAAGAAATCCGCCGATTGGCGCAGGAGATGGCATCGGGAACGGTGGAAGCGCTGGTGATTCTCGGTGGCAATCCCGCCTACAACGCACCTGCCGACCTCGAGTTCGCACGCCTGCTGAAAGAGACCACGCAGCGAGGCGCGTTCACGGTTCACCTCAGCATGTACGAGGACGAGACTTCCGCCCTTTGCGAATGGCACCTGCCCGAATCGCATTATCTGGAGACGTGGGGCGATGCCCGGGCGTACGATGGAACCGTGTCCATCATCCAGCCGCTGATTGAACCGCTCTACCCGTCCCGCTCGAGCTACGAAATCGTCGATGCGATGCTGGGGCGACAGCGCTCTGGCTACGACATTGTGCGCTCTTACTGGCAGGGGCGTTCGGGCCATACCACCTTTGATAAGTCATGGCGGAAATGGCTGCATGACGGCGTGGTGGCTGGCTCTACCCTGCCCGTCAAGATGGTAAAACCACGCCTGACGTCGGTGCTGGAGGCGGTGCAGAAGATATCCCCAGTGCCAGAAGGGTTGGAGATGACCATCCTGCCCGACCCAAACATCTGGGACGGTCGTTTCGCCAATAACGGCTGGCTGCAGGAGCTGCCGAAACCGCTGAGCTTGCTCACGTGGGATAACGCGGTATACATCAGCCCGGCCACCGCACAGCGACTGGGTCTCAGCATGGACACTGGCGGACTCGCCAACATGGTGGACATGGTAGAGATACGTTATCGCGGCGCGAAGGTGCGTGCGCCCATCTGGATTATGCCCGGCCAACCCGACGATTGCATCACGGTGTTTCTGGGCTACGGGCGACAGCGAGCGGGCAAGGTGGGCACAGACTTAGGATACAACGCTTATGCCCTGCGATACTCGGATTCCCTGTGGACGGTCGGAGGGGTGACGCTGGCAAAGACGGGCGAACGCTACTCGCTCGCCAGTACCCAGCAGCACCACAGCATGGAGGGGCGCGACCTGATCCACGCGGGCACACTCCAGCAGTTCCTGCGCGACCCCGACCACTTCGTTCCCAAGCACGGCGCAGGCGAGCTGCCCTCTCTCTACCCCGAGCACCAGTGGGATGGGCACAAATGGGCAATGGTCATCGACACCAGCCTGTGCATCGGCTGCAACGCCTGCGTGGTCGCCTGTCAGGCGGAGAACAACATCCCCATCGTGGGCAAACAGCAGGTGGCTATCGGACGGGAAATGCACTGGTTGCGCGTCGACCGATATTACGAGGGTGGACTGGATAACCCGCGCACCTACCACCAGCCCGTGCCCTGTATGCACTGCGAGAAAGCACCCTGCGAGCCCGTCTGTCCGGTAGGAGCGACAGTGCATAGCCATGAAGGTTTGAACCAGATGGTGTACAATCGGTGCGTCGGCACGCGCTACTGTTCCAATAACTGTCCTTATAAGGTGCGACGATTCAACTTCCTGAAGTACAACGACCCGAAAGAGCCGGTGCTGCAACTGCTGAACAATCCCGACGTGACCGTTCGCGGGCGAGGCGTGATGGAGAAATGCACCTATTGCGTGCAACGCATCAACGCGGCGCGAATCGAAGCGAAGAAGCTCGGGCGTGAAGTGCAGGACGGCGAGGTGGTTACCGCCTGCCAGGCAGCCTGCCCGACGCATGCCATCATCTTTGGCGATATGAGTGATGAACGCAGTCTGGTGGCTCAGGCAAAGGCGCAACCACACCACTACGGACTGCTCGAAGAGCTGAACGTACGGCCGCGCACCACCTATTTGGCGACCGTACGCAATCCCAATCCAGAGCTGGAAGGAGATTAAAGGATGCAAGAGGTGGCACAGCGAGAGACCGGTGCGCTGATTGAGGGGAAGCATACTTACGAGAGCATCACCCACAAGATTGCCTCTGTGGCGATGGGTTATCGGCATCCCCTCGCGTGGTACGTCGTCACTGCCATCGCGGCGGCAGGCGTGTTCATGCTCATCACCTCCATCGCGTGGCTGCTGCTGCGCGGTGTGGGCATCTGGGGTATCAACCAGCCCGTCGGGTGGGGTTTTGCTATCATCAACTTTGTCTGGTGGATTGGTATCGGTCACGCGGGCACGCTGATTTCAGCCATTCTCTTGCTCCTGCGCCAGCAGTGGCGAACGTCCATCAACCGCTTTGCGGAAGCGATGACCATCTTCGCGGTCATGTGCGCCGGCATGTTCCCGCTGTTGCACGTCGGACGTCCGTGGGTGGCTTACTGGCTGCTGCCCATCCCCAACTGGACGGGAGCATGGCCGCAGTTCCGCAGCCCGCTCATCTGGGACGTCTTCGCGGTGACCACCTACTTCACGGTCTCGTTGCTGTTCTGGTTCACGGGGCTCATCCCTGACTTCGCCACCCTGCGCGACCGCGCCAAGAAGCGAATCGCCCAGATTATTTACGGCGTGCTGGCGATGGGTTGGCGCAACTCCGCCAAGCACTGGCATCGGTATGAATCGGCGTATCTGCTGCTGGCGGGGCTTTCCACGCCTCTGGTGGTATCGGTGCACAGCATCGTGAGCCTTGACTTCGCGGTGTCGCTGCTACCCGGCTGGCACACCACCATTTTCCCACCATACTTCGTGGCGGGAGCCATCTACTCGGGCTTCGCAATGGTGCTGACGCTGGTCATACCCATCCGCGCCTGGTACAAGATGCAGGACGTTCTGACCATGAAGCACCTGGACTGGATGGCGAAGATTATGCTCGCTACGGGACTGATTGTTTTCTACGGCTACATCATGGAGATATTCACCGCGCTGTACAGTGGTCACAGCGCAGAGACGTTCCTCGTCGCGAACCGTTTCTTCGGTCCCTATGCTCCGTACTTCTGGGCGCTGCTGGTGTGCAACGGTCTGATACCGCAGGCGCTATGGTCACCGAAGGTGCGACAGAACGTAGCCTTGCTGTTCGTCATCTCGCTGATAGTCAACGTGGGCATGTGGCTGGAGCGGTTCGTCATCGTGGTCACCAGCCTGCACCGCGACTTCCTGCCATCCTCGTGGGGCATGTACTATCCCACCATCTGGGATGTGGCGCTGTTCGCAGGAACCATCGGCTTCTTTACCTTCATGATGTTCCTGTTCGTGCGTTTCGTGCCGATGATTTCTATCTTTGAGATGCGCGACCTGTTGCATCAGACCGACAGGCATCGGCAAGCACCCGCAGGTGCTCCGGCGACACCCGTTGCCACCACGGAGGTGAGGTCATGAGCGTTCCCCTGCACGGCATTATCGCGGAATATGAGACACCCGAAGAACTGCTACGTGCGGCGAAGCGGGCAAGAGAAGCGGGCTACACCCGCATGGACGCCTACTCGCCCTTCCCGGTACACGGTCTATCCGAAGCCATCGGCTTTGAGGACCACAAAGTGCCCTGGACGACCTTCTTCGCAGGCCTCATCGGCGCGATAGCGGGTTTTGCGCTACAATACTATATTTCGGTAGTAGACTATCCGCTGAACGTGGGGGGAAGACCCTTCCTGAGCTGGCCCGCCTTTATCCCGGTGACCTTCGAAACGACCGTGCTGTTTGCGGCGTTTGGAGCCTTTATTGGGATGCTGGCGTTTAACGGCCTGCCGCAACCGTATCACCCAGTGTTCAATGCGCCGCGCTTCGAGCGAGCCTCTCAGGACAGATTCTTCCTGTGTATCGAGGCTTCGGACCCGCTGTTTGACCGCGCAAACACGCGCCATTTTCTGGAAGCCACTGGAGCGCGCATGGTTTCGGAGGTGGAAGAGTAAGCAATGAGCAGGGCTATCTGCAGACTGCGGCAAATGGCGGCGGTAACCGCTGGTGCTTTCCTGTTGATGACGCTGGCAGGCTGTCACACCGACATGTGGCACCAGCCCAAGCTGAAGGCACAATCGGAAAACCGCTTTTTCCCGGATGGCAAGACCGACCGTACACCGGTGGCGAACACGGTCGCGGTGGGCAACCTGCGGCAGGATGAGGTATTCTACACCGGCAAGCAGAACAATCGGCCCGTCTCGCAAATGCCGATGCCCGTCACACCCGAACTTCTCAAGCGTGGGCAGCAGCAGTACAACGTCTTCTGCGCACCGTGCCACGGCAAGTCGGGCGATGGACAGGGCATGATCGCACAACGGGGACTTGCCCTACGCCGACAACCCGCCTCATACCACACCGACCGCCTGCGGGGGATGCCGGTGGGTTACTTCTACGACGTGATCACTAACGGTTATGGGGTGATGTACAGTTATGCTTCGCGCATCGCCCCGGAAGACCGTTGGGCTATTGCGGCATACATCCGCGTTCTGCAGCAGAGCCAGTATACGCGGCTAAACGAACTGACTCCGGAAGACCTGCGTCGGCTTCAGGAAGAAGAACAAAGCACTCACGGGATGGAGAAGTCACCATGAACCCTGTTCAGGAGACCATCGCACGGTTCACTGCATTGCGCCAAAGGGCACTGATGGTGGGCATCATCGCCTTGCTCGCAAGCGCAGCTGGCTTTGCCCTGGCTGGTAGAACGCAGTTCTTCCAGTCCTATTTCTTCGCGTATATGGTATGGATGTGCCTGACGCTGGGGCTTTTCGGTTTGACTTTGCTACACCACACGGTGCGAGGTTCGTGGGGGCTACCGGTGCTGCGCTTCTTCGAGGCAGGTACGGCGGCTCTCCCGCTGATGCTACTGCTGTTCATACCGATAGTGGCGGGCATCCCTGACCTCTATCCCTGGGCGAACCCGGAAGTGGTGCAATCGGATAAATATATCCAGCACAAATCGGGCTACCTCAATGTACCGTTCTTTCTGGCGCGGACGGCGGTCTACTTCGCGGTATGGATCCTGCTGGCGCGGATACTCAGGCAACTGTCCCTCAAGCAGGACGAGACAGAAGACCCAGCGCTTGCGCAGAAGCGCATGAATCTCAGCGCGCCCGGTCTGGTGCTTTTCGTGCTAACCGTCAGCTTCGCCATGATAGACTGGGTGATGTCGCTGGAGCCGAAGTGGTACTCCAGCATCTATGGGGCATGGTTCATCGTGGGGCAGGGGCTGAGCGCGCTGGCGTTTAGTACGACGGTGCTTCTGCTGGCGGCGCGGCACAAACCCTTCGCGGACGTCGTCAACCCCAAACTGACACGCGACCTGGGCAACCTGACCTTCGCGTTCGTTATCCTGTGGGCGTACACGTCTATCTCGCAATACCTCATCATCTGGTCGGCAAACCTGCCAGACGAGATTGCGTACTACATCAAGCGCAATCAGGGCGGCTGGCAGTACCTGAGCGGTGCGCTGGTGGTGCTGCAGTTTTTCCTGCCGTTTCTCATCTTGCTTTCCAGCCGCGTGAAGCGATACGCGAACCTGTTGTTGCGGGTGATGCTCTTCATCCTGGTGATGCGTGTGGTGGACCTGTTCTGGATTATCGTTCCGGCGTTTGGAAGAGAAACCCTCAGTGTGCACTGGCTGGATGTGACGTTACTGGTAGGCATTGGTGGAGTGTGGCTGGCGTGGTTCGCACAGCAGGTCTGTGCTGCACCACTGCTACCTCGCCACGACTCGCGTTTACAGGAGGCATGGCTGTATGAGCGCAGCGCATCAACCGTTGCCTAAGAAGAACGGACACGGCGGTGGTTACGAGAAACAGGATGTGGGCTTTCGCTTTGCGATGCTGTTCATCGTGGGCATCATCGCTTTTACCGTGCTGACCATGGTGGTGCTGTTCTTCGTCTATCCGCTGTTAACTCCGGAAGGCGCACGCGCGCGCCGCGAGACGGCGGAGGAGGTTCAGCGAAGACTACCCCCTGCCCCGGTGCTTCAGGCGAACCCTGCGGTGGATATGCAGAGGTTCCGCGCGGAGGAGCAGCGGAAAGTCTCCACGTACGGCTGGGTGGATGAGCGGCGGGGTATCGTGCGCGTTCCGGTAGAGCGGGCGATGGAGATGGTGGCGCAACGCGGCTTGCCCCAATGGCCGCCTGCGCCGGCAACTCAGGAGAAGCAACGATGAGAACAATAGCCTGTGTGGTAGCGATATGGCTGGTTTTGGGTAGCGTTGCCAGTGCGCAGTTCTGGCAGCCACGCGAACCCGAAAAGGATACGAACGTGAGCCTGACGCGCGACGTCAGCATCGAGCAGAAGCTGAACGAGCAGGTTCCACTCGATCTGACGTTTCGGGATGAAAGCGGGCAGACGGTCACCCTCCGGCAGTACTTCGGCAAGAAGCCGGTACTGCTGACGCTGGTGTATTACGAATGCCCGTCGCTGTGTGGACTGGTGCTGCAGGGGTTACTGAAGAGCCTGCGTGTGATTAACTACACACCGGGCGAGCAGTTCGAGATTGTCACCGTGAGCATCAGTCCCACCGAAACCCCGGAGCTGGCAGCAGCCAAGAAGGCAAACTTCCTGAAGGAGTATGGACGTCAGGACGCGGCGGCGGGCTGGCACTGGCTGACGGGCGACGAGAAAAACATCCGTGCGCTGGCGGATGCCGTCGGCTTCCGATATGTCTACGACCCGAAGACGAAGCAGTATGCGCACGCGGCGGGCATCATGCTGTTAACTCCTTCGGGCAAGATTTCGCGTTACTTCTACGGCATCGAGTACTCGCCTCGCGACTTGCGATTGGGCATCATAGATGCGTCGCAGGGGAAAGTGGGATCGCTGGTAGAGAAGGTCATCCTGTTCTGTTACCAGTACGACCCCACGACGGGTAAGTATAGTCTTCTGGTGGTGCGCCTGATTCAGCTGGGAGGTCTGCTTACCCTGCTTATACTGGGCGGCTTCATCGGCACGATGTTCTACCGCGAGCGGACGGCTCGCACCAGAAAGGGGGTGTCGCAGGCATGAGTGGCATCCAGTTGCTGCCGGAACGCGCCAGCGAGTTCGCCCAGCGCGTGGACCTGCTGTTCCTGTTTCTAACAACGGTGACGGTGTTCTTCACTCTTTTGATTGCGGCTCTGGTGGTCTTCTTTGCCCTGAAGTACCGCAAAGGCTCCAACGCGAGCCGCGCCGGAGCGAAGGACACCGACCTGCGTCTCGAGATTGTCTGGTCGTTGATACCGCTGAGCCTCGGATTGTTCACCTTCGTCTGGGCATCGAAGCTTTACGGCGAGGTATACGGTCCACCGCCCGAGAACGCACTGGAGATATTCGTTATCGGCAAACAGTGGATGTGGCACATGCAGCATCCGAACGGTATCCGGGAGAACAATCAGCTGCACATCCCGGCAGGGCGCCCGGTGAAACTCACGATGATTTCTCAGGACGTGATTCACAGCTTCTATGTGCCGGCGTTCCGTATCAAGCGTGACGTGTTGCCGGGCACGTATAGCACGGTGTGGTTCACTCCTACCAAGCCGGGCAAGTATCATCTGTTCTGTGCAGAGTACTGCGGTACCCAGCATTCGCGCATGGTCGGCACGGTGTATGTGCTGGAACCAGCGGAGTACGAACGCTGGCTGGCGAGTGGCGGAGAGATGCGCGTCGGCGAAGCCGCCAGTGGGGCGGGTACCACGGCTGGTGTAGCCACCGCTTCACTGGTGCAGGCGGGTGAAAAACTGTACAACCAGCTGCGCTGTAACGCCTGTCATGGGCTGAAAGACGACCCGCGCGGTCCCACCCACTACGGGCTGTTCGGCAAGAAAGTAAAATTGCGCGACGGCACCACCGTTGTTGCCGACGAGGCGTACATCCGGGAGTCGATAGTCCGGCCAACGGCAAAAGTGGTGGACGGATACGAGCCGATTATGCCCAGTTATGAGGGACTGCTCAGTGAGGAACGGGTACTCCAGCTGGTGGCATATATTAAATCACTGGAGAAGCCCGAGAAGCAGGTAGCGGAGGTGAAGCCATGAGTATGACGATTACCCAACCGCGCGAGATGGAAGTTGGCGGAAGAAACTATCTCAACGCAGACAACACTGTGCTTTCGTGGTTGTTGACCACCGACCACAAGCGCATTGCCATACTGTATCTGGTGTCGATCACCTTCTTCTTCTTTATCGGTGGTCTGCTAGCGGCGCTTATCCGGCTGGAGCTGCTCACTCCACAGGGCGACCTGATGACCTCCGAAAACTACAACCGTGTCTTCACCATGCACGGTGTGGTGATGATATTCTTCTTCCTCATCCCGTCCATCCCTGCGGTGCTGGGCAACTTCCTGGTACCGCTGATGATTGGGGCGCGCGACCTTGCCTTCCCCCGTCTGAACCTCGCCAGCTGGTACATCTACATGATAGGCGGATTTATCGGTCTGTGGGCGATGGTGACGGGTGGAGTGGATACCGGCTGGACGTTCTATCCACCGTACAGCAGCACCTTCAGCACCTCGCATGTGACACTGACGCTGGTCGCGCTGTTCATTACGGGCTTCTCGTCGATCGCCACGGGGATTAACTTCATCGTCACCATCCACAAGATGCGTGCGCCTGGACTGACGTGGTTCCGCTTGCCGCTGTTCATCTGGGCGCACTACGCTACCAGTGTGATTATCGTGCTGGGAACGCCCGTCGTGGCGATCACGCTGCTGCTGGTAGCCGTAGAGCGGGTGTTCAAACTGGGCATCTTCGACCCTGCGCTGGGCGGCGACCCCATCCTGTTCCAGCACCTGTTCTGGTTCTACTCGCACCCGGCGGTGTACATCATGATACTGCCCGCGATGGGCGTCATTAGCGAGCTGATCTCGTGCTTCTCGCGCAAGCGGGTGTTCGGCTATCACTTCGTTGCCTTCTCCAGCGTGGCCATCGCTGTGGTGGGGTTCCTCGTGTGGGGACACCATATGTTTACCACCATCCAGTCGGTATACGCGGGCATGGTCTTCTCGCTGCTCAGCTTCCTTGTCGCTGTACCGTCTGCGGTGAAGGTTTTCAACTGGACGGCCACCATGTATAAGGGTCACATCGAGCTGCGCGCGCCCATGCTGTACGCCATGGGGTTCATCGGTCTGTTCGTGATTGGTGGACTGACGGGGGTTTTCCTCGCTTCCCTCGCTACCGATGTGCACCTGCAAGATACCTACTTTGTGGTGGCGCACTTCCACTACATCATGGTCGGCGGTGCGATATTCGGCTACCTGGGAGGACTGCACTTCTGGTGGCCCAAGATGACGGGAAGGATGTATCCTGAAGGCATCGCCAAGCTGGCTGCGCTGATTATCTTCGCGGGGTTCAACCTGACCTTCTTCCCGCAGTTCGTGCTTGGCTACCTCGGTATGCCGCGGCGCTACCACTGGTATCCCGAAGAGTGGCAGTTCCTTCATGTGATGTCCACGTCGGGCGTCGTCCTGCTGGCGCTAGGTTACGCCATACCGCTCTTTTACCTGCTGTGGTCGCTGCGCAACGGCGCTATCGCCGGGCCCAATCCGTGGGGCGCTACCGGTCTGGAGTGGCAAACCGCTTCGCCTCCCATTACGCACAACTTCGAGCAGACGCCTGTTGTGACCGAAGAGCCATACGCCTATGATAATCATCATGTTCAGGAGGAGACAGCCATTGGTGCAGGAACAAGGCAGACAGACGCTTAGCATCCAGTTCGATACACCGGAACAGCAGACCGAGTCCTACATCGTCGGGATGTGGACTTTCCTGGTCACCGAAATTATGTTCTTCGGTGCGGTGTTTGCCATCTATCTGGTGTACCGTGTGGCGAATCACGACGTGTTTTACCTCGCCCACCTGAAGCTGGACATCCCGCTGGGCTTTTTCAACACGCTGGTTCTGCTGACCAGCAGCCTGACGATGGCGCTCACGGTTCACTTCGCTCAGCGAGGAGATGCCCGCAAGCAACTACTGTTTCTGCTGGTAACCATGGCGCTGGCGTGTACCTTTTTGGTGGTGAAAGGCTTCGAGTATCACCACAAATACGTGGAGGGGCTCATCCCAGGACCGAACTTCCGCTTTGAACCGGTGGAACACTTGCGGGTGGCGCAGCTCTTCTTCAGCCTTTACTTTGCCATGACGGGTTTGCACGCGCTGCACGTAGCCATTGGCGTACTGGTCATGGCAATCATGGCGGTGCTTATCGCCATCCGCCATCCCAGCGTACAGGACTTTGTGCCGGTGGAGATGGTGGGGCTATACTGGCACTTCGTGGACATCGTCTGGATATTCCTGTTCCCGCTACTGTATCTGATTCCGAGGTGAGGACATGGCAAACGAACACGATTCCCATATCCACATCGTACCAATCAGGGTGTATCTGATAGTGTACGTCGCGCTGCTGGTTCTGTTGGTAGCGACGGTGGGCGCAGCCTACCTGCCAGGGCACCATACCGTGCTGAACAACATCATCGCACTCACCATCGCCATAGTCAAGGCGGTGCTGGTGGTGCTCTACTTCATGCACGTGCGGTACGGCACGCGCCTGACCTGGGTATGGGCTTCCGCCGGGTTCTTCTGGCTGGTGATACTGTTCATCCTCACGCTGGGCGATTACTTCACACGCCACTGGATTCCCATGCGAGGCTGGGAGTAGCGCCGCTTGACAGTTACACCCAGCTTGTGCTATCCTGCACGTGGTTGAAATATTATGCATTGAAGAAAGGATGAGATCGATGAGAAAGGTTTTGCTCGCCTTGTTGCTCGTCGCGCTGGCGGCATCTGCACATGCCCAGTGGCGCGTGAAGGCAATTCGCATTCCCCAAGAGTACGTGACCGTCCGCCCGGCAAAGCAGCAGGGTGTATCGCTGTCCCTGAGTACACAGGGGCTGGCTCCGCAGCAAACTGCGCTTATCTACGACAACTATCCCAACGACGACCCCGCCCCGCACCTGTTCTACTACGACCCAACCGGCAACGGCGAGAAGGCGGGACAGAACTGGTGGGTAGACTACGACAACGTGGGCGCAGGCGGTGAAGTGCGCAGCTTTGAGTTCACCGCAGAGGTAACCCAGAGCAACGTGCCGATACGCATCTACTTCTTCCGCAACATCACGCCCACACAGCCGCCCAGCCTGAGCAAGCTCATACCGCTCAAGAACAGCACGGGGTCGGCAGCGTTCGAGGTAACGGCACAGTACGCAGGCTACTACACGTTCACCGTCACCTTACCCAGCACGCTGTACTTCGACGTCAGCGGGGATATCGGCTGGAGCGTGGTCAAGCCGGGTACCAGCATGGGGCTGTATCTGGTCACATGGGATTTCAATGCACCCATCGGTCGGCGGGATGCCTACCTGTCGGTGGACGGCGGCAGCAGCTGGGAACTCACCGAGTTCTACGGACACCCGGTGGCGAACTTTACCATCCGCTTGATGGGCATACCCTCCAGAACCAACGCCACCCTGTTCGGCAACGTGAATCTGCAAGACTTTGGATTTGCTGTCCAGCCTCCTAAGGAGGTTTGGGAGGACGAAAACGACGCCTTCCTGCCCACCTTAGAGGTGGAACTACGCCAGCCCGGCACGTTCAACGTGGTGCAAACCTTCTACACCACGCCATACGCTACCGAGCAACCCGACGGCAGTCATGCCTACTCCTACCTGTTGCCAGTAGTGCCGGAGGGCACCTACGACCTCGCTTTCCGCGCCAACCACTGGCTGCGTAAAGTCGTGCCTAACGTCACGTTGACCAGTGTGGCGATGGTGGATGTCGAACTGCTGAACGCCGATATCGACGGAGACAACGAAGTAACGCTCCTTGACTTCGGTGCGCTGGTCGCTTCCTTCGGCAGCGTTTCTGGTGACCCGTACTGGAGTTTTAACGCTGACCTGGACGGTGACCTGGAAGTGACGCTGTTCGATTTCGGCATCCTAGTGCGCAACTTCGGGCTGATTGGCGACGAGTAACCATCACCCCCTCCCCTCTCCCGAAGTTTCGGGAGAGGGGGGTCACGCCCTCTCCTGTTCCCATGGCAACAGGAAAAGAGGATAAGGGTCTCACACCACGGCGTACACCAGCGGTTGAAAGCGTGGTGCGCCTTGCCCTACCGTGAAGCAGCTCCGTAATTCCCCGGCAATCTCCTCAGCCTGTTCTTCGCTTCGTGCGTGCACCTCGGCGACGGGCAGAGAAGGCTCCACGTGGTCGCCCACATGGCGCAGTACGCGGATGCCGACCGCGTGGTCTACGGTGTCCTCTTTACGGCTGCGCCCTGCCCCCAGGCGCACCGCCAGCAGTCCCACCCGACGCGCGTGGATTGCGTGGATGTATCCCGCCTCGGTCACGTACACCGGTAACCTGACAGGTGCTTGTGGCAACAGGGAAGGGTCGTCCAGCACGCTGATGTCACCGCCCTGCACCTGGACGATTCGGCGGAACATCTGCAGTGCGCTGCCGCTGTCGAGACACTCCAGTGCGCGCCGTCGCGCCTCGCTCAGGTGCGTTTCCGCCCCAACCAGCAACAGGGCGTGCGCAGCCAGCTCGATGCACAGGATTTCGAAACGCGCCGAGGCAGCACCAGCCCTGCGCTGCAAGACCTGTATTGCCTCCGCGACCTCCAGCGCATTGCCTATCGCTTCTCCCAGCGGCTGGCTCATATCTGTCACCAGAGCCAGCGTCCGCCTCCCAGCCATCCTGCCAATCTCCACCAGCGTACGCGCCAGTTCCAGCGCATCCGGCAGGCGAGGCATAAATGCGCCTGAGCCTGTCTTCACATCCAGCAAGATGTACTCCGCGCCCCCTGCCAGCTTCTTGCTCATCACACTGGCTGCTATCAGCGGGATGCAATCCACTGTGGCGGTCACGTCGCGCAATGCATAAAGATACTTATCCGCCGGCACGAGGTCGGGCGACTGACCGACCAGGCAGGCTCCAACCTCTTCCACCAGACGGCGAATCTCGTCTGCACAGAAGTCGGTGCGGAAGCCGGGGATGGATTCCAGCTTGTCGACCGTGCCACCCGTGAAACCTAACCCCCGCCCGGACATCTTCGGCACTACCACTCCGCACGCCGCCAGCAAAGGAACAACTACCAGGGTCGTCTTGTCCCCTACCCCGCCGGTCGAGTGTTTATCCAGCACCGGCTTTCCCAGAGGAGGCAGATGCAGCTGCTGGCCGGAGTGCTGCAGGATAGATGTCAGCGTGGTCGTCTCGGGTGGGGTCATCCCGCGAAAGTACACAGCCATCAGCCACGCTGCCACCTGATAGTCGGGCACTTCACCTCGCAGACCACCCAGCACGAGCTTTTCCAGCTCTTCCCGGCTCAATTCTCCGCCGTCTCGTTTCTTCTGGATGATTTCAGGAACTCGAAGCATACCAGGCACCTTCCGTAAAGCCTATTCCCGCTCCACCCCTCACTTCCCTGCAGCACGCCATTGGTGGTAGAATCAAGACAGTATCAGAAAGGGGGCATGTTCGATGTCTCCGTTAGCAACTCCGACCACAACCCGTTCGCTGGCAGAAGTGCTGGATAGCCTGACGCGCGAGGCGGAGGTGTACCGTCCTCTGGAGAATGGGTCGGTACAGTGTTTTGCCTGCGCTCACCGGTGCATCATCCGCGAGGGACGACGGGGCGTTTGTCAGGTGCGCTTTAATCAGGGAGGCAAGCTTTACGCCCCGTGGGGATACGTCTGCGGGCTGAACGTCGACCCCATCGAGAAAAAGCCGTTCTTCCACGTGATGCCGGGCTCACGAACATTGACCTTCGGGATGCTGGGATGCGACCTGCACTGCGCGTACTGTCAGAACTGGATTAGCTCGCAGGCATTGCGAGACCCCGCCGCCGGTGCGCCCGTCGACCGCATCCTGCCCGAAGAGATGGTGGAACTCGCCCTGCGCTACAACTCGCCGTTCATCACCAGCTCGTACAATGAGCCACTCATTACCGCCGAGTGGGCGGTGAGCGTCTTCAAGGCAGCGCAACCGCATGGTATTCGCGGGCTGTTCGTCTCCAACGGCAATCTCACGCCAGAAGTGCTGGACTATCTGCGCCCTTATCTGGCGGGCTACAAAATCGATCTCAAAAGCATGAACGACCGCAGTTATCGCCAGCTGGGAACCACTCTCCAGAAAGTGCTGGATGGCATTCGTCTGGTGCACCAGTCGGGTCTCTGGCTCGAGGTGGTAACGCTGGTGGTACCCGGCTTCAACGACAGCGATGAGGAGCTGCGTGATGCGGCAAAGTTTCTCGTCTCCCTTTCGCCCGACATCCCATGGCACGTAACGGCGTTCCACCGCGACTACAAAATGCTGGATCATGATGATACCGACGTACGCACCCTGCTACGGGCGGCGGAAATCGGGCGCAGTGAGGGGCTTCGCTACGTGTACGCGGGCAATATCCCGGGTGCGGTCGGCAAATGGGAGAACACCTATTGCCCGCAGTGTGACGCCCTGCTGGTGAAGCGGTGGGGCTTCCGAGTACTGGAGAACCATTTGACCGGTTCGGGCAGGTGTCCCAAATGCGAGACAGCCATACCCGGAGTATGGTCATAGGAGAGGAGCGCAACCCGTCGTGAAGACACGTTATCCCTTAACCGTCGAAGGCGAACGTCGCAGGCTGTGGCTCTGGCTGCTGGTGGGTGCGCTGGTGCTGCTGCAGATACTGGTAGTAGCCGTGCGTTTCTACACCGACTGGCTGTGGTTTGCCGAGCTGGGTTACACGGCTCTGTTCGCCCGCATCTGGAGCACGCGGTTGGCGCTGTTCGGCGTCTTCAGCCTGCTGTTTTTTGCGATACTCTACCTGAATCTGCGGCTGGCGTATCGCCTCAGCATGGGCATGGATGAAGAGTGGGAGGAGAGGTTACGCATTCGGCTGGGCATCGCAGTTCCTCGCACCTCTCAACCCTTTATCTTCTGGGCAGTACTGTTGCTCGCGTTGCTGGTGGGCAGTCAGAGCGCGTCGCACTGGGAGCAGTGGCTGTTGTTCCGATACGCCCAGCCTTTTGGCGTGCGCGACCCGCTGTTCGGACACGACGTCGCCTTTTACATGTTCCGCTTGCCCTTCTGGCGGTATTTGCATACGTGGTTTACCTTTGTGCTTATTGCCACGCTGCTGATAACGACTGCCTACTACTACATCAATCGCGGCTTCGAGGTTTTCGGCACGCTGACTGCCTTCTCGCCAGGTGTCAAACCGCACCTGTTTCTGCTGGCAGCGGCGTGTCTGGTACTGTGGGGTGTGGGCTACTGGTTAGACCGCTACGATGTGTTGTTCATTCCGAACCGCATCTTCACCGGCGCGGGTTATGTGGAAACCACTGTTCGCCTGCCGGGGTTGTATCTGCTGCTGGCGATTAGTTTGCTCACCGCTGGCTCGCTGGTGTGGAACATTCGGGGAGGTCGTTTACTTCGCCTCCCGCTGATGATGCTGGCAACGCTGGTGGGCGCATCGGTGCTGGTGCACGCGGTGATACCCGCTGCAGTGCAAAACGCCATCGTCAACCCCAACGAGTGGGGCTTGCAAAAACCTTACATTGAACGGCACCTCACCGCTACCCGACAGGCGTTCGGGCTGGACAACGTGGAAGAGCGCACCTTCGAGGCGAACACGAATCTGACCGTCGCCGACCTGCAGCGCAATAACCAGACGCTGTCCAATGTACGCATCTGGGACTATCAGCCCCTCCAGATGATTTTCAACTCCCTGCAGTCGTTCAAGCAGTACTACAAGTTCAACGATGTGGACGTCGACCGCTACACCTTGGGCAACGAATACCGTCAGGTGATGGTGGCAGCGCGCGAGCTGTCGCAACCCGATTTGCCAGCCTCCTCCAAAACGTGGCAGAACCTGCGCCTGCAGTACACACACGGTTACGGTGTGGTCATGACCGCCGTGAACACCGCCACGGCGCAGGGACAGCCGGAATATCTGGTGCGCGATATTCCGCCCCAAAGCAAGGTGCCCCTGCGGCTGGAGCGACCCGAAATCTATTACGGCGAAGTGACAGATAACCCAGTGATTGTGGACTCGAAGTTGGAGGAGTTTGACTACCCCACTCTTCAGAGCGGCGTGGAGGGCGAGAACCAGTACACACGCTATCAGGGAACCGGGGGTATTCCCATCGGCAGAAATCTGCTGGCGAAACTGGCTTACGCCTTTCGGATGGGAGATAGCTATCTGCTACTTTCCGGTGACCTCACACCGAACAGCCGCCTGCTATTCCGGCGCAACATCCGTGAGCGCATGCAGGCGATTACTCCCTTCCTGATGCACGACCGCGACCCCTACATCGTGGTAGCCGACGGCAAGCTGTGGTGGATATGTGACGCCTACACCGTCAGCGACCGCTATCCCTATGCCAAAACATTAGACATTGCGCTGGATGCCTTCCGCTACTATCGCCTGAACTACATCCGCAACGCGGTCAAGGTGGTGATTGATGCTTATAACGGCTCGGTGGATTACTACATCGCCGATGAGAGCGACCCGATGATTCAAACCTATCGCCGCGCCCTGCCCGGCTTGTTCAAACCGCTCTCGGAGATGCCCGCCAGCCTGCGCCAGCACCTGCGCTATCCCGAAGACCTGTTCCGCATCCAGAGCAACATCTGGGCGCTGTATCACATGCGTGACCCGCGCGTGTTCTACATGCGTGAAGACCAGTGGGAGATTGCCAAACAGCAGTCACCGGAAAGCACCGTGCCGGGCGGCGAGTTCCAGCAGATGGAACCCTACTATCTTATCATGCGCCTGCCAGGCGAGACGCGGGAAGAGTTCCTGCTGCTCATCGTGTACACGCCGATGAATCAGGAGAAGATGATAGCGTGGATGTGCGCCAAGTGCGACGGCGAGGACTACGGTAAAATCGTGCTTTACCGCTTCCCGAAGGAGCGCACCATTTACGGACCCGCACAGATAGAACGCCTGCTGGGTCAGGTCTCTGAAATCCGCACGCAACTGCGCCTGTGGGACCAGCCCGGCTCGCAGGTGGTGTGGGGACACCTGCTGGTGATACCCATCGAGCAATCGCTACTTTATGTGAAGCCGGTTTATCTTCAGACCACCGGCGGCGGAGAACGACGCATCCCTGAGCTGAAGAAGGTCATCGTCGCGTACGGCGACCAGCGGGTGATGGCGGACACCCTAGAACAGGGCTTGCAGAGAATCTTCGGTGCATCGGGGGTCACACGAACCGTCCCGACCACGCCGACAACGACCACACCAACCGCGCCTCCACCCTCGGCATCCACAGAGGACGTGCGCGCGCTGGTAGACCGCCTTGCCGATGCCATTCGAGCTGCCGAGAGCGCACAACGCGAAGGCAACTGGGCAGAATACGGCAGACAGCTGGAGCGGGTAAAGACGCTCGTTCAGCAGCTGCAGCAACGGACACGATAGGTCTTTGCACACATCTGGTATAATGGTCGTTGGGACGAACACAGCGTTTTTGCAGATGGACCTCACCCCCTTTCCCTCTCCTTTGAGGAGAGGGGCACGCATCGTTCCCCTTCGCTCGCAGGGAAGGCGGGCAAGGGGTTTGACGGAGCATCAAAGATAGCACGTCATTTGAGGGAGATTTCTGATGTCAAAAGGTATGGAGACGAAGACCGTGCGCGTGCGGTTTGCACCCAGTCCCACGGGGTCGCCGCACATCGGCAACATCCGCACCGCGCTGTTCACATGGCTTTTCGCACGAAAGCACGGGGGCGTGTTTATCCTGCGTATCGAGGATACCGACCGCGCCCGCTACGTAGAAGGTTCGGTGCAGGAGATTATGGATAGCCTGCGCTGGCTGGGGCTGGATTGGGACGAAGGTCCCTACTTCCAGTCGCATCGGTTGCCGCTATACCGCGAGGTCGCGGAAAAGCTGGTGGAGACAGGACACGCCTACCGCTGTTACTGCACCCCCGAGCGGCTGGAGGAGCTGCGTCGCCAGCAGGAAGCCGCCAAACAGCCCACCGGTTACGACCGCAAATGCCGCTACCTGTCCGATGAGGAGCGGAAAGAGCTGGAAGCGCAGGGTCTTCCTCACGTTATCCGCTTCGCGATGCCGCTGGAGGGCGAGACAGTCTTCCACGACGAAATCCGCGGCGAAATCCGCTTCGAGAACGCGCTGATAGACGACTTTGTGATGCTGAAATCCGACGGCTATCCTACCTATCACCTTGCCAGCGTCACCGATGACCACGACATGGGCATCACGCACGTCATTCGCGGCGAGGAGTGGATTTCCAGCACCCCGCGCCACGTGCAGATATACCGCGCGCTTGGCTGGGAGCTGCCGAAGTTCGCTCATCTGCCCATGATTCTGGGTACGGACCGCAAAAAGCTCTCCAAACGACATGGTTCGGTGCAGTTTGTGGAGTACATCCAGCAGGGTTACCTGCCAGAGGCGATGTTGAACTTTCTCGCACTGCTGGGCTGGAGCGCAGACGAAGACCGCGAGCTCTACTCGCGGGAGGAGCTGATCGAGCGATTTGACCTGTCGGGCGTGCAGGAAAACCCCGCCATCTTCGACGGGCAGAAGCTGTTGTGGATGAACGGCGTGTATATCCGCCGCAAGCCCATGGAGGAGCTAACCCGGCTGTGTTTGCCCTACTTGCAAGAAGCGGGGCTTATGCCGCAAAACCCTTCCCCAGAAGAGGTGACTTACGCCCAGCGGGTCATCGCGCTGGAAGCAGAGCGGATGAAACTGCTTTCTGAGGTGGTGCCGCTTACCGAGTACTTCTTCCGCGATACACTGGAGTACGAAGAGAAGGGCGTGCGCAAGTGGTTCACGCAGCCGTATGTGCCGCAGATGCTGGAGATGCTTATCGAGCGATACAGCACACTGGAACCGTTCGACGTGCCGCACATCGAGGCAGCGACGCGCGCTATTGCGGAGGAGCTGGGCGTGAGTGCGGCGCAGGTCATCCATCCGACCCGGGTGGCAGTCAGCGGACGCACCGTCGGACCCGGCTTGTTCGAGATGATCGAGGTGATGGGCAAACAGCGTGTGCTGCATCGGCTTCGCGCGGCGCAGGAGATGGTTCGGCGCGAGGAACAGAATAGCCCGCATTAGTCAGAAAACCGAAATCCCCTCTCCCGAAGTTTTGGGAGAGGGGACAGGGGTGAGGGTCTCTCCAATGCACTATTGCGCCAGCTTGCGTATCTCGTCTTCAAACAGCTTCTCGTGCTGTTTGCTGAAGCCCAGTTGACGCATGGTCACCCGGTGGGAACGGTCGGTAAAGACCGTCGTGGGTAGCGCGGTTACTTTGTAGAGTTCTGCGCCCGTGAGCTTTTCGCTGTCTACCGCTACAGGCAGGGTGAGTTTGTGCTTATCCACAAACGCTTTCACCGCCTGTTTGTCGGTGTCGAGCGCAACGGCTACAATGATCACGCCTCTGGGAGCGTACTGTTGATGGAGTTTCTCGAGGAATAGGACCGCCCGGGTCCAGAACGGGTTGCCGATGTTGCCGAAGCTCAGCACCACCGGCTTACCCCGATTCCTTCAAAGGTAACACAGGGTCTCGCCAGTAACTACGTTAGTCACATCGAACGCCGGTGCAACCGCGCCGACAGGCAAGCTGGAAGCTAGCGCCGCCGGGTTGCTGGCGTCGACAGCAGGAGCAGGCTGTTGCTGAGCCAGCGTCGTCCACACCGTGCCCAGCAACACGCCGCCTGCCACCAGCGCAAACAGCTTCGCGCGTTTCATAGGCTACCTCCTTGTTCGTAGATGTTTATTCTGCCAATATATCGATGACGGCTTCCGCCACCTTATGGTTACCAAAAGGTGGCATCAGATAGATGCCCTGACTCAGCTTTCTTGCCTGCAGAGCAAACTCCTTCGCCACGTCCAGACCGTATTTGCGGGCGTCTGCATCGTCGAGTCCCTCCAATCGCTTGCGGATGGGGTCGGGTATCAGTACACCCGGCACCTCGTGGTGCATGAACTCAGCGTGCCGTGCGCTGCGCAGGGGCAGAACGCCAACCAGCAGAGGCAACCCCAACCTGTTCACCGTCTCCGACGCCCTCTCGAGCACCGCGATATCGAAAATCGGCTGAGTGTACACCAGATGCGCCCCTTCTGACGCCTTCCGTTGTAGCCGTTCGTCTTCCGCCTTCTGGTCGTAGGCGAGCGGGTTGTAGGCAACCGCAATGGTGAACGCGGTGCGCATGCCGATACTGTTACCCGCGAGGTCTACGCCCTCATTGAAGCGGCGCAGGATGCGCACCAGTCCAATGGCGTCAATGTCGAATACGGAGGTCGCCGTCGGGTAATCGCCAATTAGCGCAGGATCGCCCGTGATTGCCAGAATGTTGCGGATGCCCAGTGCGTGCGCCCCCAACAGGTCTGCTTGGATCGCCAGCAGGTTGCGGTCGCGGCAGGCGAAGTGCATCATCACCTCGATGCCCACCTGCTCTTGAATCAGGTGTGAGATGGCGATGGGGTTCATCCGCAAACGCGCCCGCGCGCCGTCGGAGATGTCGATAACATCCACCCCATGCTCCTTTAATGAGCGTGCGCCATCCAACACCTTTGTGACATCCAGCCCACGCGGCAGGTCGAGCTCCACGGCAATCACGTACTTTCTACCCAGCTTGCCCGCCAGTTGCGACGGTTCCGCCTGGGGCAGATCCTCGGGCTTGACCACCTCTTTGACTTTTGCGGGCGCGCGCCGCGGGCGCGGTTTCACCCCTTGCAGGCGTTCCGCTACCGCGCGGATGTGCGTGGGCGTGGTTCCACAACAGCCGCCAATGATGTTCACCCCAATTCGCGCGAACTGCTCGCCATACTGGGCGAAGTAATCCGACTGCGCCTCAAAGGTGACCTCGCCCCGCTGGTACTGTGGCAGGCCCGGCGTGGGCATCACCGAAAGGGGCAGACTGGTAGCGGAGGCCATCCCTTGCAGAATGCCCACCATGCGCTGCGGACCGACCACGCAGTTCGCGCCGATGACGTCTACACCCCACTCCTCCAGCGTGCGCGCCACCTGCGCAGGCAAGCCCGCCGCCAGCGTCTCGCCGTCCTCGATAAATGCCTTCTGCGCAATGACAGGTATCTCCGAGTCCAGCGCACGTAGCTGCTCCAGCGCGATGCGCAGCTCGTCGAGGTGTGTGAAGGTCTCCAGCATGACGAGGTCTACGCCCGCCTCCAGCAGCACCTCTATCTGTTCGCGGAAGGCTTCCCCAGCCTCTTGAGGGGCTATCTGCCCAATTGGAGCCAGCGGCTTGCCGACGGGACCCACCGCTCCAGCCACGATGACGGGCACATCGCCCGCCGCTTCGCGCGCCAGACGCACCGCCGCCAGATTCATCTCGCGCACCAGGTGCCCCGCTCCGTGCGTCGCCAGTTTCACGCGGTTCGCACCAAAGGTGTTGGTCTCGATCAGCCGCGCACCCGCCTCGATATACGAACGGTGAACCTGCCTCACCGCATCGGGTTGCACAAGGTTCGTCAGTTCGTAGGGTGGTTGCAGACCAAGGCGTTGTAGCATCGTGCCCATCGCCCCGTCGGCAATCAGCACGCCGCCGCGAAGAATCTCTAGAAACCTCTCACGCTTCATGGTGTCGCCGTCTCAACGTTGCATTGTCCACAATTGTACCCTGTATGTATCGGCTTTTCCAAGCAGAACCAGTAGACCGCCCCGCCAGCGAGAAACGGAAATCAGCCGTACTTCACGCACCTCGCCATCCAGCGGGTCACTTTGCCAAAGCACCTGTACCGGCGCAGTGAGACCTGGCGGCACTACCATCGCCACACTCTGCTTGCCCCCCTCAACTCTCCGCGAGACCAGCAACGGTTGCTCAGGATGCATCGCCTTCCCGAGCTGTCCAAACAGACGCTCGTAGCCCTGTTGCACCCAGTCGGGCATGTCCATATCGCGAAAAGCCAGCGGGGCGACAAGGCTCACCCACTGCGCATCGCCGAACTGCTGGGGCAGAGAAAGCAGGCTACTGATAGTCACCCGTTCGAAGCGCAGCCATCCCTCCCGCGCCGAGACATCCACTGTCCCCCGCCATAAGCCGCCAGGGTAGGCAGCCAGCGGAATATCCTCGCCGTTTGGGAGCGCGGCATAGCCGAACCGGCTGACCTCTTCCTTGCGGGTGCGTGTGAGGTATTTTTCGCCTTCGCGCAGGATAAGGTGGCGCGGAGTCAGCACCTGTCCTGCCTTGCCGCCCTTCGAAAAATAGCCTGCGACTAAGCCGCGCAACTCGCTTGTGTCCAGAGCTGCCTGCCACTCCTCGCGCCAGCTATCCTCCACTCTCTTCCAGAGACGCAAGCTCAGGGTGTCCTCTTTTGCAGGAAGCGGGTGCAGGGTCACAAGACGCACGCCGTCTTCGCCACCGAAATCTACCATGTCAGCGGATAGTGTGGGCGAAGGCAGCACGAACTCCCAAATCTTCTGCCATCCGCGCACCGAAAGGGAAGCCCCTTCCTGCGCCAGCACTGGCGAGAGGCTCAAGCAGACAAGCACCGACAGTTGCAATATTTTCAAGAGCATTTGACCTTGAATTAAAATCCCACTCCTTCCTCCCGTAGTTTATCGCGCACAAACAGACCGATGACCTGTTCGGTTGACTTCCTCTGTAACGACGCTTTTAATCTGCTGTATCTCGTGTGGCATGGCACTCCAGCCTCTCGTCTACTTCTCCTGTCGCTGTCGGAAGGTCTCGGCAGCCAGCACGGCAACGACATGACTGGCAGGCAATGGCGGGGCGTTCGGTTGTACAGGAATGCGCACCCAGGCATCCGCCATTTCGCGCAGGTGCTGGCTCAAACCGCGCTTCTCTCCGCCCACCATCCACGCCACCGAGCCGCGTAAATCGGTCTCATACAGCGTTATTGTACCCTCTTCCAGCGCAGCCAGCAGGCGCACACCCCGCCGCTTCAGCTCCTGCAGGGCGGGACGCAGGCTCTCCGGCACTGAGATGGGCAACCGCTCGAACGCCCCCGCTGACGAGCGCAGCACGGTCGGCTCGTCCTTCAGCCACTCTTTGCGGTCGCAAAGTACCCATCCTGCCCCGAATGCCTCTGCCACACGCAGGGCGTAGCCCATGTTGTAGGCGTCCTCGAAGCCCGCCAGTATGAAGATTAGCACAGGTTCTCGCTGGCGGTCTACCCATGCCAGCATCTCTTCGATGGGCTGATACTCTCGTTCCGAACACAAAGCAATCACCCCCCCATGCGCCGTGTCGCCTGCCAGCTGAGCCAGTAAATCTGTGCGCACCACCTGCACCAGCACGTCCCTGTCGAGCGCGAGGTCAATGAGCCTTTCCAGCCGCTTCAGGTCGGAATGCGGGCTGAGCAGCAGGCGGTATACCGCGCGTCTTCCGCAGGACAATATCGCCTCCGCCGAAACCCTTCCCTCAAACGCTATTTCGCTCATAGGATGCCATGCCGCATGACATGCAGGATGTTTGCCCGCCGTCCCTCGATATCGAAACACTCGTACTGATTCTGGCGCATCACGCGCGTGGCGACTGCCATCGCCTCGCGTTCGTTGATGCTCTTCTCCCGCACCTCGGCTTGAAGGGCACGCAGCAGTCCCTGCCGAGCCTGCGTCGCGTACGCCACCGCCGCCCAGGGCAGACGGGTATCCCCCCCGAACACGAATATCTTGTTGATGGGCGCCGCGTGCAGAAAGCGGCGCAAGAAGTCGCCCGCGCTGTAAGGGTCTATACTCCACGCCCAGCACATATCGATATAGACGTTCGGGTAACGCTTTGCCAGCGCAACCAGCTCGTCGTTGTACGGGTACGCGATGTGCATCAGCACGAAACGGGTCTGGGGATAGGTTGCCAGCAGCTCCCACAGATTTCCCGCAGGTATATAGTGTACCGGCATTCGCCCCCAGCCAGCGAGGTAGCCGGTGTGTATCTTAAAAGGCAGATTGTGTTCTGCCGCCAGCTCTGCGCCGCGCGCCCAGCACCAGTCACCCAGACAGAGTTTTTCCTCCGGTGTGACCTGTTCGCCGCGTAAGAGCTTCTGCAATACCGTCACTGCATCCCCATCCTCGCGTGGAAGCCAGCGCAGGGTGCGGTCGTAAGCATGCTGTGCTTTGACCGCGATGGCGAACTTGCCGAATCTGTCGAAGATTGCCTCCATCGCGTGGCGCAGGGACGAGAGGTCTCTCACCTCAACGCCCGTCTCCCGATAGAGAGCCTCTACGTCGATGTCTCCGGAGCAAAACGCCGCCCACGAGATATCGTACAGAAAGAACTCCGGCGCGGAATCATCCGGCAGGCACGCCCAGCAAAAATCATCCACCTGCACGTGGTCCAGATTGCCTTCCTCTCGCAGGATACGCAGCCGCTCGCCCGGCTGACGCACCCGGATACATTCCCGCTGTGCTCGCTCTAGCGTTTCAGCGGTTATCTCTTCGATACCGTAAGCAAGTCTGGCAATCAAGCGTACCGCCTCGCCGTAGCCGGTGTACCGACAGGCTTCCCACGCCGTACGCACTCCCCCAAAACGCTCGCGCACATCAGGGTTCGAAGCATCCAGCAGTTTTTTCACCGCCTCATGCGATGCTCCCGCCACCACCAGGTCGGCGGTCACGTAGTTGTCAAACAGTTCTACCAGCACGTCAGGTAGTGTTTGCAGATACTCGTTCTCTTTCCACTGATGCTCATGGGTGTCCACCAGCGGCGTCTGCCAGATATGCTCTTTCAAATCGGACATCGCTGCACCTCCTCGTTCAGATGTTCAATTCGACCTCGCCGGCAACAAACCTTGCAGGCAATCCATGGCGGGAATGCGAAAAAGTGTAATATGTCGCGCTCGGGCTACCTGTTGTGGCAGCATCTGTCGCCGGTGCTCTGGTTCGGTGTCATATCTTGCACCGTCTTCTGGCGCGTCGTGTTGCTCGGTGAAGTGCTTTACTACGGCGATATTATGCTCTATTTCCATCCTGCCCTTGCCTTTGAACATCACTGGTTAAAGCAGGGCGTCCTGCCGCTGTGGAACCCGCATATCCTGTTCGGGCAACCGTTCGTGGGCAACCCTCAGGAATGGCTGTTGTATCCCTCCACCCTGCTGGTCGCCTGGCTGGGGGCGGAACGGGGCATTTCGTGGGGCGCAGTAATACACCTGTGGCAGGCAGGGGTTGGGGTGTGGCTATTCGCATTGCGGCTCGGCTACACCCGTCGCCAGGCGGTGGCGGCAGGCACCTTGTGGATGCTGTGCGGGGCAGTGGTGCTGCGTTCGCAACATGTGGGTATTCTTCAGACCCTTGCGTGGTATGGCTGGAGCTTCTGGGCAGTCGAAGGGCTGTTGCAGCGCGCAGACGTTCGTCGGGCGATTTGGTTGACGATAGTGCTGGCGCTGGTGTCTCTGGCAGGAAGCCCGCAGATGTTTCACACGCTGATACTGGTCTTGCTGGGGTGGCTACTGTACCGCTGGCGCAACGTGTCGGACAAAAAGGGCGCGTTGTGCTGGGGGGTGACCGCAGCTGGCATTGCCCTCCTTATCGGGTGCGCGCACTGGCTGCCGCTGGCGGAGCTTTTGCGTCACACCGACCGGGTTCGCCTTCTACTGCGGGACTCGGCAGGTTATACTTTTCATCTAGACCATCTACTGCTTTTTCTCACGCCCAACCTGTTCGGGTTCCCCTGGCACGGCAATTATGCCATTACCCTGTTCTACTGGGAGGTGGCTTTCTTCGCGGGCACAATACCGGCTATCGTGCTGTTACACCGCTGGCGACACACCACTGAGAGCACGGAGCGATTCTGGAAAAGAACCCTCCTGCTATCTATATGGATGGCGGCAGGTCCTTACGCGGGTTTGTACACGTTAGCATACTACATAGTGCCAGGTATACCAAGCTTCCGCACTCCTCTGCGTTGGATGACCATTGCCGACTTCGCACTTTGCCTGTGGGCAGCAGCTGCTTTTGAGAGGGTACGGATGGGCAAGCGCTGGTGGTGGCTTCCGGTGGGCATGGCGATAATTGCGGGCATCTGGCAGATTGCTTCAAAGGGCGTTGCAATGCAGCTGGCACCTTCGCCAGAAGACACCGCGAAAGCGTTAGCGCTTGCAACGACAGTCCAAGTTGCACTCTGGCGCGCCGCCGCCATGTGTGCCGTAGCGATGGCGATACTCTCCCTGCAAAACCGCTGGCGGTGGTGGCTGAGCGCGGGCGTTACGCTGGCCGAGCTGCTGTGGATTGCTATCCCCGCCAACCCCACCTGCTCTCCAGGGGTGTTCTCTCCGCCTTCTGTCGCAACTATCCTGCAGCAAAACGGACAACGCCTGCTTGTACCCAACACCGCCCCCATCTGGCTGCGCTATGTGGATGCCCACGACTACGGACCGAACGACCTTCACACGTTGCGCACGTTTCGGGCAAGTATGTGTTCGAATATCGGCATGGCGCACGGCGTTGGTGAAGCCTCAGGCTATGAACCTGCCCCTCTACGCGAGAGCTGGCGCGTATTCACCGAACTGCAGGCACGCTGGCGCGACGATGCAGCCGCTTTGCAGCGCATTGGAGTCGCAGCGGTGGCTTTCGGTAGCAGTGCAGACGACTGGAGAATAACCCCCGCATCGAAGCCCGGCAGCCGCGCATGGATGCTGGAGTCGGCGGAACCTGCCCACTTGCAGATGCCAACCCCGCAATACGTCGCGTTATCGCCCCCACACGGTGGTCGATTGGTGCTGACCGACAGTGCGTATCCGGGCTGGCGGGTGTTCGTGGATGAAAGACCTGCAAAATGGCACGTACATGAGCGAGCGTTTCGCGCGGTGGATGTACCTGGCGGCGCACGGCGCGTGGAATGGCGCTATCTGCCCGACACGTTTCGAGTGGGTTTGTTCCTGACCTGCATCGGTTTTGCCCTGCTGGCAGGGCAGCTCAGCTACGCGCTTTGCAAAGGGACGGTCAACAAGCTATAATCCACCTGAGGTGGTGAGAATGGAAGCAATCGAAACCTCGGCAGCCTCGCGGCGCCTGCCAACTGGCAAAATGAGAATTGAAGAGAGCCGCGCCCGTGATAAAGGCGAGAAGTTCCGCGAGTATGAACGCGGCGGCGTCAGAGAATACTGGTTGATTGACCCTGCCCGCAGACAGGCGGAGTTCTACGTGCTTCGGGATGGCGCCTTTCAACTCGTTTCCTTAGACAACGAAGGTGTCTACCGCAGCACGGTGCTACCCGGCTTTTGGATGCGTGTGGACTGGCTGTGGCAACGTCCCCCAATCAGTCAGGTCACCAAACAGTGGTTATAGCCTCTCTGCGACGACGCCGTTGATAAGTTCGCCAATTCCCTCGATGCGTATCGCTACCTCGTCGCCCGGCTGCAGCAAACCTGGCGGTTGGCGGTACACCCCCACCCCAGCAGGTGTGCCAGTGCTGATGATGTCGCCAGGCAGCAGAGTGATTCCCTCCGTAATGTGGGCAATGAGACGGGGTATCGAGAACACCATGTCGCCAGTGCTTGCCTGCTGGCGCACCTCGCCGTTCACTCGGGTCTCTATCTGCAGGGCGTGAGGGTCATGGATTTCATCTGCCGTCACCAGCCAGGGCCCACAAGGCGCGAAGGTATCGCACCCCTTGGCTCGAGACCACTGCCCCTCCGTGCGTTGCAGGTCGCGCGCGCTGACATCGTTCATGATAGTGTAGCCCGCCACGTAATCCATCGCCTCATCCTCGCGTACGTTTCGCGCCCGCTTACCGATGACCACTGCCAGCTCGCCTTCGTAGTCCAGCTCTTTCGTGATGCGTGGATAGACGATATTCACCCCATGCGCAATGAGTGCCGTTGGCACCTTCACAAAAACAATGGGCTTAGAGGGGACAGGCACACCTGCCTCCTCACAGTGGGCACGGTAGTTCGCGCCGATAGCCAGAATCTTCTGCGGACGGGGCACGGGAGGCAGATACTGGATTTCATCCAGCGGACACGCTACTGCCTGCGCCCGCGCGGGGTCTTGCTGCAAAGCATTCATGTAGGCGCGTACAACTTCTCCCGCGCGTTGCATCCCGTCGTCCCCTTGCTCCAGCAGATGCGTCATGTCTTTTGCCAGCAAGCCTGTTTGCCCGTCCAGCAAAGCCAGCCCGGCGTTCAGGTCGACTACCACGTCGCCAACTACCGCCCCGATTCTCTCCAATCCTTCCCAACGATAGCTGATCAGCTTCATTCTTTCTTCCCTCCTCAAATCACTGGCTGTACCTTCTCCTGACGCAAATGGCAGGTGTCGTTAATGAGAGAGACCCATATCCAGTCCCCACCGCACTCGATAACGCTGAGCGAAGCGTTGTCCAGTCGGATATGGCGAAAGGTCTCCAGCGGGGCGTGCAGCGCCACGCAAAGCATTGCCCGCAGGCTTCCCCCATGCCCCACGATACACACCGTGCCCTGTTCGTGTCGCTCACGGACGTGCTGAAGTACCCTTCCGGCGCGCTCTACAATTTCATGGGGATACTCCGCGCCGGGCGGACGATAACGCAGCGAGTCCTTGCGGTACTTTTCGAACAACTCCGCCCACTCCCCTGCCTCTATCTCCGCGCGGGTCATGCCTTCCCACACACCATACGACATCTCACGCAGATCCGGATGTGGAATGGGTGACAGCTCATGGTATCGGGCGATGACCTCCGCTGTTTGCCATGCACGCCGCAGGTCGCTGGAATAGATTGCCTGTAGGGGTTCGTGTTGCAACCGTGTGGCGATGGACTCCGCTTGTTCCAACCCTTTCGCGTTGAGTGGAATGTCCGTCTGCCCCTGAAAGCGCATCTGCTGGTTCCACTCGGTCTCGCCGTGCCTGACCAAAAGCAACCGTAACGTCATGGCTGCCGAAAGTCGTACGAGAAGTAGACAGCCACCCCCCGCTGTCGAGCGTGTTCGAGAACATCCGGGCTGGTAGTCATATACGTCACGATTATCGGGAACAGGTTGGGGTACACACCCTGCAGCCGACGTACCTTGCGACGCAAAAACCGGTCTATCTCATTAGCAGAAAGTTGCGCTTTGCTCTCTCCGACAATGGTGATGGTCTCTCCTTCGCGCACACCTTCGCCAAGAATGTTCACCTCTAGATAGTTGCCCTGCCTGTCCACCAAATAATCCCGTTTTAGCCTGCCCTGCACCTCAATGCCATAGTCTTGCTTTAGCAACCGGGGTAGTGCCAGATAAGCATCATCCTCTAAGCGGTATCCAAATGCCATCGCTAGCCCACCCAGCTGCTTCCGAATATCCTGTTGATCTAATTCGAGCCGCCGCAGCACCTGTCCATGCTTCTTCGTCGTCTCTACCAATTCGCGAACCGCTTGCCGCAACTCGGCAATCTCCTGCGAGTGACGCTGCGTCACCTCCATCAAACCCGATACCGTCTGACGCAACTCCGCTATCGCCGATGTGTTCTCCTGAACCATCTGCCGTAGTTCAGCAATCGCTGACGTGTTCTCCTGAACCATCTGACGCAACTCGACAATCTCCTGCGAGTGACGCTGCGTCACCTCCACCAATCCCGATACCGTCTGGCGCAACTCCGCTATCGCCGACGTGTTCTCCTGAACCGTCTTGCTCAATTCCGCGATCGCCAAAGCGTTCTCCCTCGATGCCTGCCGCAATTCGGCTATCTCATGGGAGTGTTCTTGAGTAACGCGAACCAGCGTCTCGAGCGCCTGCTCAACTCGAGAAAGACGACCCTCTGTGGCTTGTCGCACCGATTGCTCGATTTGTACCAGCGATGTAGCCAACGCCTGTGCCAACTTTTCTGCGGCAGCAGGGTCCATGTTTTCCTTCAACTTTTCGTAGAGTGACAGCGTGTCGATAACCACTTCTGCCCAAAACCTCCTTGCTTTATTATACCACGCCCTTCGCCTTAGGGACCGTCGCACCCCCACCTACAGACGTTTGAAGGAGAAATCCTTGCGCGAAACGTAACCTATTACCGATGCTAGCAGCATAAACCATGTTTCTCAAGAGCCTCAGCATACTCGGCTTCAAGAGCTTCGCCGACAGGGTGCGTCTCGATTTCGGCGAGGGCATTACGGCTATTGTCGGTCCCAACGGCAGCGGCAAGTCCAACATTGCGGACGCCATCCAGTGGGTGCTGGGAGAGCAAAACGTGCGCACCCTGCGGGCGGAAAACAGCACCGAGGTCATCTTCGCGGGCAGTGCACGGCGCAAGCCTCTGGGCATGGCGGAAGTGAGCCTCACCGTGGACAACAGCGATGGGCAGCTGCCCATCGACTTTGCCGAAGTTACGGTCACCCGCCGCCTGTACCGCTCCGGTGAGAGCGAATACCTCATCAACAAAACCCTCTGTCGCCTGAAGGACATCGTGGAGCTGTTCATGGACACGGGTCTGGGGCGCGCCACATACGCTATCCTGACGCAGAACGAGGTCGATGTAGTCCTCTCTGCCAGGCCCGAAGACCGCCGCGCACTGTTCGAGGAGGCAGCAGGCATCCAGAAGTATCGTCACCGCAAGCGCGAGGCACTGCGCAAGCTGGAGAACACCGAAGCCAACCTGACCCGGGTGGTGGATATTCTGGCGGAGCTGGGGGCACAACGCGAACCCCTGCGCCAGCAGGCAGAGGTTGCCATTCGCTATCACGAGCTGGTCAGCCGTCTGCGCGAGATTGAGGTGGCTGCGCTTTGGGCGCAGGTTCTGGAAAGCGAACGCGCGCGCGAGCAGGCTCAGCACGAGCAGCAGAGGCTGCACCGGCAGCTGCTGGAAGTCAACGCCCAGCTGGCAGAGTGCGAAGCGCTGTCGCAAAAACTGGGTCAACAAATAGCCGATGCGGAAGCGGAGCTGGACACCCTGCGCGCCCTGCAACAGGCATCGTTGACCGCCTACGAGCGCGCCGAGAGCCGTCGCGCCCTCATCGAGCAACGCCTGCAGAACAGCAGGGACAACCTGAGGCGACTGCAGGAAGAGCTGTTAGAAAACGAGCACAGATACGCGGAGATTCAACGGCAAGCACAGCAGTGGCAGGAACGTCGTCTGGAGCTCGAGCAGCGGGTCCAGGACATGGAACACCAGCGAGAGGTCGCACGCGAGCGATTGCGGCTGGCGGAGCACGCCCTGCAGCAGGCACAGCAACACTATGTGGAGCGCACGCAGGAGGTGGTGCGGGCACGAGCATATCTGGACGGGTTACGCCTGCGCCGCACGGAGGCCGAACAGACTATTCAGGCATTGCAAAACCGAATAGCTGAAGTCGGGCAAAACCTGCACGAAGCGCAAGAGCGCGTCAAAGCAGCGCAGGCGCATCGAGACAAAACGGTTGCCGCTGCGGAGCTGGCTCTAAGAGAGGTGCAGAGTTGTGAAACCAAACTCCAGCAGGCACAAGCGGAGGTGCAGCGCAGACGACAGGAGCTGGAGACACGTGCCCGCGAGAACACCCGCTTGAGCGCACGCCTGCAGGCGTTGCTGGAAAGTGAGGCAGCACAGGAAGGACTGTTCGGCGGAGTGCGGGCGGTGCTGGACGCCGTCTCTCGGGGACAACTGACCGGCACGTACCTTCTGGTGGCAGACGCCTTGCAACCGCTGGAGCCTTATGTTATCGCTGTCGAGGTGGCGCTGGGCGCCAGCGCACAGGATATCATTACCGCTACTGAAGAAGAAGCCCGCCTTGCTATCGAGTGGCTGAAACAGCACGCGCGAGGACGCGCGACTTTCCTGCCGCTGAACTTGCTGCACCCTTCAGAACGTTCTCCTATCCTGCGACAGTGTATCCACGAAGGACTGGCAACCGGCTTCGCCAGCGAGCTAGTGGAGTGCGCGCCAAAGCTGAGGGTTGTGGCTGAGTATCTGTTGGGGCGCGTGCTGGTTGCCCCAGACTTTGACAGCGCGGTGCAGATAGTGCGCCGTTACAGCGGCTGGAGCAAGGTGGTTACTCTGGACGGAGAGTTGTTTCTGCCGGGTGGTGCAATCACAGGCGGTAGAATGCCGGGCAGAGCAACGGGGATTGTCTCCCGCAAGGCAGAGCGGTCACGGTTGGAGCGCGAACTGCGAGCTGGCGAAGAAGCAGAGCAACACCTGCGCAAGCAGTTGCAGGAAGCGGAGCAATTTGTCGAAATCGCCCGGAACCGCTGGCATGAGGCGCGAAAAGAGCAGGAACAGGCGCAACAGCGGGCGATGAAAGCCGAATCTACCCTGCAAGCCGTCGTGCAGGAGCAAACGGTGATTCAGCAGCAAATGCACGCGCTGGAGCAAGAACAGACCGAACAGACCAAACGGCTCTACGAGCTGGACAACGAGATACTGGATGTGGAAGCGCAGTTATCCCCCGATACCAGGCAGGCATTTTCGCCTGAAGAGGTCAGCCGCTACCGCCAGCAGCGCGATGAGGCGGCGGCGCAGCTGCAAGAGGTGGAGGTAACGCTGGGACGGCTGGCAGAACAACAGCACGCACTGGAGCACGAACGCGAGTCGCTGGCTCAGATACAGCGCGACCTGCACCAGCAGACGCAGAACCGACAGGCGCGCATCGCGGAACTGGAGACGCAAATCGCGCAGGATGAAAAGACTCTGGAACAGACCCTGGAGGAGCTGCAGCGCATCGCTCAGCAGCGCGAGCAGATTGAAAAGGACTTCCTTGCCCAGCGCGAGGTGCGCCAGAACCTGTTGCAACAGAACCTGGAAAACAGTGAGCGATTAAAGGAGCTGTCCGCGCAACAAAGCGCGCTGGCTCAGCAGGCACATGAGCTGGAGCTCGCTCTGGCGCGAATCGAGATGCAGCGGACTCAAGCAGTCGCCCGCCTGTGGGAGGAGTATGAGATAGACGTCTTCCGACAGACGCCTCCAGACCTTTCGCAGTTCACACCTGAAACCGCTTCGGAAATCAACCGCCTGCGACGCCAGATACGGCAGATGGGCAACGTGAACACCGGCGCGGCGGAGGAATACCAGCGGCTCACGGAACGCTACGAGTTTCTGCAAAAGCAACGCATCGACCTTGAAGCGGCACGAGAAGACATCCTGCAGGCGATGCAGGAGATTGACGCCAGCACCCGCGACCTGTTCCTGCAAACCTTTGGCGCGGTGCAGCAAGCGTTTCAGGAGGTATTTACGCGCCTGTTTGGAGGAGGCAAAGCGGAGCTGGAGCTCACCCAGCCACACAACCTGCCGGAAACGGGAGTGGAAATCCTCGTGCAGCCGCCGGGCAAGCGCAGGCAGAACCTGTCTCTGCTCTCGGGCGGAGAGCGTGCGCTGGTGGCGATTGCGCTGATGTTCGCCTTTTTGCAGGTGAAGCCCAGCCCCTTCTGCGTGCTGGACGAGGTGGACGCCGCGCTGGACGGTAGCAATGTAGAAAAGTTCGCGGATATGCTGCGCGAGTACGCCCGTCACTCACAGGTCATCATCATCACGCACAACCCGGTGACGATGGAGTGCGCCGATGTATGGTACGGCGTCACCATGCAGGAGCAGGGCGTCTCGCGAGTCATCTCCTACCGCGCGCCTAAAGAGGCGGTTGCCGCCGTGAGCTGAGCGTTACTCGTCCCCCACCATGCCGAAGTTCTCCACCAGCAGACCGAAGTCCCACAGAGTCACCTCTCCGTCGCCATCCAGGTCGGCGCGGTGATTGTAGCGTTCCTCCCCTGCCACGCTACCAAACGCCACCACCAGCTGCCCGAAGTCAAACAGCGTCACCTCGTTATCTCCGTCGACGTCGCCTGGGCGCAAGTAAATGGAGATGGGAAGGAACCAGTCCTGACGCGGTACATACACCGTTCTGGAGAGAAACGGCGTGCCGGAAACGGTCAGCAACACGTCGGTGTACGGCACCCCCACGACAAACCGCGCCCTGCCGATACCAAGCATGGAAGTCAAACTGAGTGGTGCCTCCGCGATCACCTGTCCCGTGCCGATATCGCGAAGGGTGTAACGCAGGTCGTCAGGCAGGAGACCTGTCCAGCCGAGCAGGGTCAGCGTACCCGATAACCGCTGGCCACCTGGTAAACCTCGCGCTATCGCCAGCTGCGATGAACCGATGGCGATATATCTGCTGTCCGGCGAGAAAAGAATGGGCTGTCCACCGTAAGGCGCGTCCCACCGGGCGACGGGATAACCCCAGCGGTTATACAGGTCTGTGCGTCGCTCCTCTTCATTTATCCTGGCAATGAACTGACCATCCGGCGCGACCGTCACTACGTCTTGCGCCCAGCCGCTAGGGCGTGCCCAGCCTGCCACCCATCGCCCCTCACCGGTCAGCACGTCATACAGATACAGCCGCGTACTGTCCGCTGTCCTCTCGATGACGGCGACCTGATTCACCGCGTCCAGCAGCTGGAACTCGCTACCCTGCCAGGAATACAGCACCCTGTTCTGCTCGATATCCAGCACGTTGATGGTTTGCGTGATGTAGGCGGAGAACACCAGATAACGTCCATCGGCGCTGACCGCGAAATCGCCAGCATCCTCCACCAGCGTCTGCACCGCCCCATCCGATGCCCGGACCCGTAGAATTGTCGAACCGGCGCTGGCGTATACCCACGCGCCATCCGCCGTCCATTGCAGGCTGAAGAGCTGGTCCGGCAGTTCGGTGGGGGAAATGCTCAGTACGGGCAGTGCCTCACCACCATCGGTGATGGAGAACAGCCGCAAGCCGTCCTCCGTGTTAAAAACGGCATACCGTGTTCCGTCCTCTGAAATCGCTTCGGTGTCATATACCGGGTCATGCGGCAGGGCAACACGCGCCTGCAGCCTGCCGTCGGCGGTGGCGTAGAAGTTCAAGCCATACCTGTCGGAAGTAACTATCTGTTCACCGCCCCTGCAGAAGCGCAACACGCGAAACGAGGGAGTCACAGACCAATTACCCAAATCCGCGCCGGTGGCGGTGTCTATCATGCAGATGACCTCTCCAATCACGAGATACAGGATGCGACTGTCAGGGGAGAAACTTACCGGCACACCCCACGTGCCGCTAAAATCACCGACTATATCCCCGCTTGCCACCAGCGCGCCATCGGACAGCCGTCGCAGATGCCACATTCCCTCTGCCAACGCATACCCACTCACCGCGAGGTATTTGCCGTCGTTGCTGACGGCTATCGAAATGTTACTACCAGCCCCGAACGGCGCACGCCACAGTACCGTCCCATCCGCGACCCGATACACGGTGATGTTCTCACCGCAACGATTAACAGCGAGCCGTCCGGGGATAGCGCGATTTCGCCCGGCTCTTCGACGGGCAAGCGCTTCACCACCCTGCCATCGGCAGTGCGGCAGATGACGATGTCGAGCAACTGCATGTAAGCAAGAATGGGCCGGTAGGCGAAGAAGCGACCATCCGCCGACAATGCGGCAGCTGCGATGGCTCCCTCTTCTTGGCTGATGGTCTTCAGCAATTTGGGCGGCATCGTGCTCCACAGCCGCACCTGCACTGGATAGTGCACCAGCAGCCACCTGCCGTCGCGGGAAGCACACAGGCGATACGGGCGAGTGTTCGCCTGCAGCTGGTAGATGCGCCGAAGGCTGGGAAACTCATACAGGTCAACCACCCTGTCGTTTTGCACGGCGAACAGGCGGTTCCCGAGGAAGGTCGACCGCCACCCCGCAAAGCTGGCAACAGGCTTTTGCTGTCCTACATCCCACAGCACGGTGCTGGGGTAGGCAGAGGTTAACATCCATCTCCCATCAGACGAAAAAGTAACGTCTGCGGTGTAGACCGTCGACCGCAAAAGCCACTGGATGTCCGACTTGGCAGGTGCGGGACTACTGCTTGCCAGCACGACGACCGCGGCGCCCAGCAGAGGCAACAGACACTTTATCCCTCGTGGGTCTGCGCAACGCATCGCCTATCCCTCCTTTCAACAAGGCGTCTCTATGGTACATCAGGGGATATCAGCGCGTCAAGATATGGTGAGAGTCTGTTTGAGAATACACAGAGCTCAGCCTGCGTTTCGCGTGCCTCTCGTGAACCAACTCCCACCTGACGTCCCCGGCGCGGGGAGGCGTGTCACGGCACACGGGAAGCATCGCTCTCTATAAGGCGTCTGGAGGATTCAAATCGAACACCCTCGTCAACCCTTGACAACACGTAGCTAAGAGGTATATCATTATAGCGATTGGCTACACTATACTAGGCAGAGATGTAACATGATTCGGCTTCTGGATAGCGGGGTACAAACGGAGTATGCGGTGCGTGCACTTGCCTATCTGGCAAAGCGGGGCGAAGGTGCGATTGTCACCGTCAAAGAGCTTGCTCAGGAGGCAGATGTTTCGGTGAACTTCCTGTACGCTATTTTCAAGGACCTCGAGCAGCACGGTCTGGTGCACGCTCATCGTGGACGCGAGCGTGGCTTTTCGCTGACCCGCCCGCCCAGCCAGATTAGCTACCTGGACATCCTGAATGCCTGTGAGGGGCAAATCGAGAAGAAGCAGTGTCTTCTGGACCACCGTGTGATGTGTGATTGCATCCATCCCTGTGCCGCCCATCAGGCATGGAATCTTCTGCGCGAGATGGCGGAGCAGCAGCTGGCGAAAGTCACGCTGGATAAGATGGCCACGCACAATCCACCGTGGGAGCAAATCCAGCTTAAGTAACGGCTGCAATCAGCACTCGCACGCCCGCATCTTCGAACGCGCTGAGTGCATCGGGGGGAACACCGTCGTCCACAATCAGTAAGTGCGCGGTGTGAACAGGTGCAACCTGCGCGAAGGCGATTTGCCCGACCTTCGCATGGTCTGCCACCACGATGACCTGTCTCGCGTGCTGCATCATTTTGCGTTTCACTGCGGCGGCTTCAAAATCCACACTGGTGTAACCGGCGCGTACGTCCACGCCGTTGAACGAGAGAAAGGCATGGTCCACGTAAACCACGTCCAGAGCGTGCAGCGCCAGTTCGCCCAGCGTAGCGCGGCGTGCGGGGTGAATGCTTCCGCCCAGCAACACCACCTCCATGTCTTTACGCTCCATCAGCTCCAGCGCAATCGCCAGCGAGTTGGTGACGACCTTCAGCCCCCGTCGCTGCTTCAGTTGCAGAGCCACCTCGAAAGTGGTGGTGCCGGCGTCCAGCAACACCGTCTCCTCATCCTGCACCAGCGTAGCCGCCACCCGCGCGATGGCTCGCTTCTCGGGCAGGTTCTTCATCTCGCGAATAGCGTATGGAGGCTCATACAGGGTGCTTTCCACAGGCAATGCGCCGCCATGCGTGCGCCGCAGTAACCCCTGTTTCTCCAACAGGCTCAGGTCGGCACGGATAGTTGGTGCAGACACACCAAAACGCGCGCTTAACTCTTCTACCGTCACCTTGCCCGTCTGGCGCAGGTGCTGCAAAATCTGTTGTCGCCGCTCTTCCGCAAACATTTTCGTTTGTTTACGCTTGAAGCATTGAATGTTTTCCTTTGTTGCTGTATTATATCAGCAGACGGCTTGCAACGCAATATCGCAGGAGGCTCGGAGGGAAATGGCTATCAGCACGAAAGCGAAAAAGAGCAGTGACCCCATCACTCAGGAACCGAAAGAGAAACTGCTGGACTATTTGCGCACCATGTATGAGATACGCTTCTTCGAAGAAAAAGTGTATGAGCTGGTGCGCAGTCGACAAATAAAAGGCGCATCCCACCTGTATGCCGGACAGGAGGCAGTGGCGGTGGGTGCGGTGGCTTCGATTACCCGCAACGATATGATTACCAGTACGCACCGCGGGCACGGGCACTGCGGCGCAATTGGCAACCTGTGGTGCGACAGCGAAGAAGACCGCCAGACGCACTGGAACAAGATGCTGGCGGAGCTGATGGGTCGTGAGACCGGCTACTGTCGCGGACGTGGAGGCTCGATGCATATCGCGGATGTCGAAAAAGGCAATCTCGGCGCGACCGGTATCGTGGGTGGCAATATTCCCATCGCTGTCGGCGCGGCGCTGGCGGAGAGCTTCAAGCAGTCGGGCGCGGTGGTGCTGTGCTTCTTCGGAGATGGTGCGGTGAACACGGGCTCGTTTCACGAATCGCTCAATCTGGCTGCGGTAACGCATGACGGCTTGCCGGTCGTGTTCATCTGTGAGAACAACCTGTATGCCATGTCCATGCCCTGGCATGACCGTAGCGTGCCTGAAGCCCCCTACGCCTCGCGAGTGCGCGATGTGGTGAAACGAGCGGAAGCCTATGGCATTCCGGGCTTCCAGTGCAACGGCATGGACGTGCTGGACGTGAAAGAAAAGGTCTCACAGGCGGTACAGATGTGTCGCGAAGGCAAGGGACCGGTGCTGGTGGAGGCGCGCACCTACCGTTACTTCGGGCACTCGCTGTCCGACCAGCAGCGCTACCGCACCAAAGAGGAGCTGGAGGAGTATCGGCAGCGTGACCCCATCCTGCTGCTGCGTCATCGAATGCTGGAGGCTGGCATCGCCACCGAAGCGGAGATGGACGCCGTGATGGAAAAGGCGCGTCAAACCATCGACGAGGCAGAGCGGTTTGCCAAAGCCAGTCCTTTCCCTCCTGCGGTGGAGCTTTTCGACGACCTCTACGTGCCGAAAGACCCCATCGAGTTCGCCCGCGAGCGCGAGCAAGAAGAGGCGTTGCGTGCCCGCATCCGCCCGATTGAAGACGAAATCCGCCGCATCGCTCGTGAGCAGGCAGGTACTCCGGGCGGCGCAACTATGCCCAAACTGAAAAAAGAGGACGCACAGCGGCTGGAAGAGAAGTATGGCGTCCCCATCAAGTACTACAACGAGGCGCTGGCGCAGGCACACGCGGAAGAGATGCGCCGCGACTGGCGTGTGTTCGTTATGGGCGAGGACGTGGGGCTGTACGGCGGGGCATACGCCGCCACGCGTGGGCTGTGGGATGAGTTCGGCGGTCGACGTGTCATCGACACGCCCATCTCCGAGCTCGCTATCGCCGGTGCAGGTGCAGGTGCGGCAATGCGCGGTATGCGACCGATCGTGGAGTTCCAGTATGTGGACTTCACCACGCTTGGCTCCGACCAGATTCTGCATAATGCCGCGTATAACCGCTACATGTTCGGTGGGAAGACCAAAGTGCCGGTGGTATACCGCTCACAGGGTGGCGTCGGGCGTTGTATCGCGGCGCACCATAGCGAGAGCATGGAGGCGTGGTGGCTGTATGTACCGGGTATCTACCTTGTCATGCCCGCCACGCCATATGATGCCAAGGGCTTGCTGAAAGCGGCGGTGCGCGACGACAACCCCATCATGTTCCTGGAACACAAGCTGCTCTACTCCGGCGTGATGGGACCAGTACCCGATGAGGACTACATCATCCCTCTGGGCGTAGCGGACATCAAAAAGCCCGGCGAGGACGTGACCATCGTGGCGTACTCGCGCATGGTACATGTGGCGCTGGACGCCGCGTGGGATTTGGAGGAGCAGGAAGGCATTCGTTGTGAAGTGATTGACCCGCGCACGCTACACCCGCTGGACATCACCACCATCGCCAACTCGGTACGCAAGACCGGGCGCGTCATCCTGATGTCCGAAGGCTGGACCAAGGGCGGGGTCGCCAACGAGTTCCTGCGACAGATACTGGAGTATCGCTTCGAGAACGGCTACAGCGGCTGGGACTATCTGGACATGCAGCCGGTGATACTGGCGGCGAAGGATGTGCCCGTGCCGATGAGCGAGACGTTAGAGGACGCCTCCATTCCCACCCGCGAAGACGTCATCGCGGCAGTGCATTTCCTGTGCCAGTAGAAACAGGGTTGCAGTAGCGATACCGGAGGGCAGGCAGAGATGTCCTGCCTGCCCTGTTGCTACGCCGCCAGAGGCAGGGATGAAGCCAGGGGAGCCATAGTCTCGACTGAGAGCACAGCATTGTTCAAAGCGGTGCGTGCTTCTACATGCGCGCCGGAGTCCACCACGCAATGGGTGAGACGTGTGCCTGCCCCGACCCGTGCACCGGGGCCCACCACAGAAGCATGGATAGAAGCCTCTGTTTCCACCAGACAACGCGCTCCTATCACCGCGTGCTTGCCGATGGCAGCCCCACGCTGCAGCCGCGTACCTGCGCCGATATAGAAGGGTGGCTCCAGTTTGACGTTACCGTCCACCACTGCGTTTTCGCCTATCCAGCCGCCGGGGCGCACAGGCTCTGCAGGCAGGTCCAGCGACACTTTATTGGTGAGCGCGTCGAAATGCGCTTGCCGGTACTGCAACAGGTTGCCAATGTCGCACCAGTAGCCCTGCGCCCGAAAGCCGAAGAAGGGGTCGTTGTTCGCCAGCAGTCGCGGGAACAGGTTTCGACTGAAGTCAAACGGCTGGTCGTCCGGTACAAAGCGCAGCGCATAAGGCTCCAGCACGTAAATGCCCGTGTTCACCGTGTTGGTGAAGACCTCATTGGCGGACGGCTTCTCCAAAAAGCGGCGGATTCTGCCGTCCTTGTCGGTCTCCACAATGCCGAAGGGCGTGGGGTCTTCTACGGAATACAGGAGCATCGTGGCAATGGCTCCGTTGCGCCGGTGAAACGCGACCGCTTCGCTCAGGTCGAAGTCGGTTACCGCGTCGCCAGAGATGACCAGAAAGGTATCGTGGAGTGAACTGGCGAACCGCCGCACACCTCCCGCCGTCCCCATCGGCTCGTCCTCGATGGAGTAGTGGATGCGCATGCCCCAGCGGCTACCACCGCCAAAGTAATCGATAATCTCTCGCGCCCTGTAGGACAACGTGACAAACACCTGCTGGATACCATGCTTTCTTAACAACAACAGCGTGTGCTCCATCACAGGGCGGTCGAAAAGTGGTACCATCGGTTTGGGAGTGCGCGTAGTCAATGGACGTAAGCGCGTGCCCTGTCCTCCCGCAAGTATCACCGCTTGCATCGTGACTCTCCTCCATACGAACTGTCCTGCTGGGTGCAGGTGAAATGAATAGCGAACCACTGCGTATTATCGGCATCTCTTCAAAAATCTAAAGGGGAATCTGAGGTTTTGTACGAAAAATCTGTTGAAAAAAGCGAAAAAACGGTGCGTTGTGCACCGGTTGCACAGGCAAGATGGTCGTTTCGATGCAGATTACCAGATACTGAAGCCCAGGATATCCAGCGACAGCCAAACGACCATCATCCCGGCGGCAATCTGCAGGATGCCCATATTCCATATCCGTTCGCGCAGGGTCAGCGGACGGTATCCCTGCATCTGGTAGCGGTGCAGCAGCTGTTTGCCCGCTTCAATGCCGTTGCGCAGCTGCTTCTCGTTCGGGGGGCGCGTGGTGAATATCGCCTGTAACAGGTTGCCGGCAGGACGCCAGGCAAGCAGGGTGGCGACCAGAGCAAAGAGCAACGTCAGGTCCTGATAGACACCGGTATCCAGATTAGCCAGCGTCAGGAAGATGACCGCCCCCGCCGCAAGGTTGGTGCCGCATCGTGGATGCACACGGGGCATACGACGCACGTACTCGATATCCAGCGGCTCACCCCGCTCAATGGCGTGTACCGTCATGTGCTCTGCCGCGTGAACGCCCGCAATTGGAGAGAACCGCACAAACAGCAGAAACAGCACTACCGGCATGGCGCGCAGCGCAATGCCCACCCAATCCTGCCAGTCCAGCAATGATGCCGTGGGCGAAACCAACAGGGCATGGAGTGGGAAGCCCGTGCGCTGCTGGATCCAGAGCGACCCGGAGTAGACCAGCGTGATAGCCAGCAAGTTCAGCACCATCAGCAGCACACCCGTGAGGAAGAGACCCAAATCCCCTGCCCCTGCACGTACACCTCCGCCGGTAAGATAAACACCGAGCGGGGTGGCCATTCCACCCACTACCGGCGGGCGTACGGTCTCGCACGTTAACGCGAGCACATCTGACCTCAGTAAGGTACCCAGATATTCGCCGTCTTTCGTCATCACCGGCAGGGAGGAGAAGCCGTACTCCTGCATTATCTGCAGGGCACGCGTGGTGGGAGTGTACGGCAAGACAGAGATGACCTCTCGCGTCATCGCCGCGCTGACGGGCAGATACTGCTGCTGGTGCGGGTCGCCCTGCTGCATCACCCGCGCGATATCGGATTCGGCAACCACACCGAGCAGCCGCCCGTTTTGCACCACCGGAAGTGTGCCCGTGCGAGCCGCTCGCGCCAGCGCAACCGCCTTCGCCAGCGGGTCGTCCGGCGAAAGCACCGGCACACTCGTCATATAGCGTTCCACAGGCAGGCTCCAAAGCATCATGTTGCATAAACCTCTCGTAATAGCATACCTCGAAACCGGTGCATTTTGTAACAGGTCACCCGGCAACATCCGGGAAAGTGTCGCCGGTTAACGGCTTCGTCCCCCAGATGGCGTGCGGCAGGTTTGTTCCACATCCCTTCAAGGGAACACCTGCTTCCCTGAAAACGTATGGATATATAGACAAACATCTTTAGAATAAGAGGTTACGCGAAATGGGCAAGGTGCTGGTGCTTTACGATACCGCTTCGGGTAACACCCGCAAAATGGCGGAACTGGTGGCAAAGGGAGCCGAGTCCGTACCGAACACGGAGGTTCGGCTGAAAAGCGTGGATGAGGCCACCGCAGACGACCTGCTGTGGTGCGACGGCATCGCCGTAGGAACCCCGACCAATATGGGTACCATTTCGTGGCGCATGAAGCAGTGGTGGGACGAGGTCGGCGGCAGTATCTGGGGCAAGGTGGACGGCAAAATCGGCTGCGCTTTCTCCTCGTCCGGCGGATGGGGCGGCGGTGCCGAACTTGCCTGTATGACCGTCCTGACCGTGTTGATGAACTTCGGATTCCTCGTTTTCGGCGTGACCGACTACGTGGGCAAGCAGTTCACCCTGCACTATGGAGCCGTGCTGGCAGGGGAACCCCGCTCCGAGAACGAGATTGCCTCCTGCCAGCGTCTGGGAGAGCGATTGGCGCAGTGGGTGGCGGTCTACATGGACGGCAACCGCGAGGCGCATCCGCTACAGACCAGAACGGGCTAAACGCGGGCGGCCAGGTCGGGCGCCGTGTCCCTCTCCACCTCATCCGGGTGCGGGAATCTGTGCTTGTCATGGATTACCCGCACCGCGAAATCGTAGGTGAAGTAGCTGTATATCCAGTTTGCCAGCACCATGAAGCGGTTGCGTAGCCCGGTCAGGTAGTAGATGTGCACCGCTAACCACGCGAGCCACGCCACTCGTCCGGTGAACCGAAGCCCCTTCACCTCGCCGACGGCGCAATGTCGTCCGATGGTCACCAGATGACCTTTGTCGCGGTAGCGGAACGGCAGCTCCGGCTCGTGGTGTATCCGTCGCAAGATGTTTCGCGCTGCCCAGATGCCCTGCTGCTTCGCGTTGGGTGCCACTTGCGGCAATAGCTTCCCATCTACCACCAGCCCGTTCAGGTCGCCCACCACATACACTTCGGGAGCCTCAGGAACGCGCAGCTCCGGCGTGGTGGGAATGCGTCCATTCTGCCCAGCCGGGAGGCCGGGTAACGCCACGCCCCTCACTCCTGCAGTCCAGATGACGGTGTAAGTGGGCAGGAAGCCGCTGCCGCCGATATGTATCCCGAAGGGAGTCACCTCCTGTACGGGGCTGCTGGTCAACACCTGCACCCCCATCTGCTGCAGGGCTTGCATCGTGTAATCCGAAGCGGAAGACGACAGGTACGACAGCAGACGGTCACTGGCTTCTATCAGCATAACCCGTACCTCATGCAGGCCAACCTCTGGATAGTCGCGTGCCAGCACATGCTTCTTCAGCTCCGCCAGCGCACCTGCCAGCTCCACACCTGTCGGGCCGCCGCCCACGACGGCGAAGGTGAGCAATGCCTGTCGGCGTAGAGGGTCTGCCGTACGCACAGCCTCCTCTACAGCGCACAGTACTCTATCGCGAATCTGCATGGCATCCCCCAGAGACTTGAGCGGAAGCGCATACTGGCCAACGCCCGGAATGCCGTAGTCGTGCGAAGTGCTGCCCATCGCCACCACCAGATAGTCGTACGAGACAGGCTTACCATCCACCCAAACACGCCTGTCAAGAGTGTCCACCGACTGCACCGTTCCCATCAGGAAGCGCACGTTGGGATAGCGGCGTAGCATGGCGCGAACAGGCCACGCAATCTGAGGTGCTTCCAGACCGGCGATTGCCACCTGATACAACAGTGGTTGGAAAAGGTGGTGGTTGTTTCTATCTATCAACGTTACCCGCACGTTGCGGTTGCGGGCAAGCTGTCGTACTGCGCTCAGTCCACCGAACCCCGCTCCCAGAACCACCACATGCACCTGCTTCTCGGTCATCTCAAACCTCCTTCTGGATTCGGGAGAACGGGCGCACTCGGACATATTGCATATACTTAAACACACTACATATTACGAATTCTCTAAAAGCGGCGTTCCTCATGGGGAACTTTTCATTGCTACATCGACGTATAGAAGCATAGACAAACGTTTGAGAATGTATGTGAGACGGTATGGACGACGCGAGCCTGCTGAAAATCGCCAAAGCCATCGCAGACCCGACGCGCTATGCCCTTCTGAAAGCCATCGCGCAGCGGGAAGAGATTTCCTGTGGGCAGCTGGCGGAGCTGTTCCCCATCGCCCAGGCAACCGTCTCACATCACCTGAGCCAGCTGGTGGACGCAGGGCTGGTGCAGATGCGCAAGCACAGACAGCACCATTACTTTCGCCTGCGCCGAGAAACGGTGGAGCAGTTCGGGCAGAACCTGATGGAATCGCTTGGCGGCAACAAGGAACCGGTAACAACGCCCTAGCGCGTGAAATACATCGAGGAGGAGGATGACGCATGAAGACCATGTTGCAAGCTTTTGCCGTGACGATGCTCCTGTGGAGTATCTCCGCCGGTGTGCCGGTAGCAGCGCAAACCTACCAGATCGACCCGGTGCACAGCTCGCTGGTGTTCCGCGTGAAGCACATGAACACCGCTTACGTCTACGGGATGTTTACCAGCATGAAGGGCACAGTGGTGGTGGACGAGGCGAACCCTGCCCGCAGCTCCATCAACATCGAGGTAGACGCTGACAGCGTCAACACCAACAACCAACAGCGCGACAATCACCTGCGCAGCCCGGACTTTTTCAACACCCGACAGTTCCCAACGATAACCTTCAGGAGTACCGAAATTCGTCGTGTGAACGCGAACACCGTGCAGGTGCGGGGCGACCTGACCATGCGCGGAGTCACCCGACCCATCACGGCGAACGTGACCCTGACCGGCAAGGGGAAGAACGCACAGGGTAGAGACATCATTGGCTTCGAGACGACGTTCACCATCCGGCGCAGTGAGTTCGGTATCCGGTACGGATTGCCCGGTCTGGGAGATGATGTGCGGGTAACCCTCAGCATCGAGGCAATGCGATAGCGGGAGCAACGGATGTCTTTTCTCATGCAACAGATTTTCTGGGGAGCACTACTGCCTGCGGCAATCGCGGCGACTCTCCTGTTCTTTTTCTGGCGTGCGTGGCGCAGGGAGGGAGTGCCTTCTCACGGGGGCACTCCTCTCGCCCTTGCAGTGGGCTATCTTTTCGCCCACTGGCGCATCATCGGGCTGCCGCGCAGTTTTCCGCCCGTTGACTCCAACGACTGGCTTTTTGTTACGGGTGTCGTGCTTGCCATCTGGGGAGGCGTGGAACACTTTTTGAACCAGAAGCCTTTGGTGCGTCATCTTGGGCGGCTGGTTTTGGTGGCGGTTGTCTCGTGGCTGGTGCTGCGCCCGCTGGTGGGTAACGTGTGGCAGGGGGTGTCCGCCCTGCTCTGGATAGCCTCTCTGGCAGCTGGCTGGTGGCTATGGTGGAGTGTTCAGGCACGCTTTGCGGATGAGCAACCGGGCTTCCTCTCGCCGCTCATCCTTTCGATGGTCGCCGGTGGCGGTGGGTTCATCCTGCTGTGGTCCAACAGCTCGTCCCTTTCGCAGATGAGCGGTGCGGTGGCGGCGGTAGCCGGTGTCATGGTGCCCCTCACCCTCTGGCGGCTGAAGGGTATCGCGGGAGCAGGCGGGGTTGCGTTCCTTGCGGGAATGCTGGGACTCATCTGGGTGGAAGCTATTGCCTTCGTACCAGTCCCCATCTGGCGCATCGTCGCGATGGCAGTGGCTTCACTCAGCCCTTTCCTTGCGCTGGCTCCTCCACTCAGGCGCAGGTCGGTCTGGGTAGTTGCTGCGTTGTGCGTCGTCGTCACGGCAGCGGTGCTTGTTGCGGTGATGGTTCCGACCTATCGCGCCTATGTGGCTTCCGCTGGGGCATACGTTTACTGAGCCTTCCACGTGAAGGAATCTCCGTTCCATTCGTTCTATCGATGTTCTCAGGGGTCTTTTTCGGGCGACGTCTGAGACCATTTGACCTCACCCCTGTCCCCTGACAGGAGAGGGATGCGGCTCCCCCTTCCCTCTCAGGGAAGGGGGCTGGAGGGTCAGGTAAAACAAGGGTTGTTGAACGGAGGAACCAGATGCCTAAAAAGCTGCCACGTCTGCACGTCTTTCGTCAGGAGAACCATCCGTGTCATGGACGCTACCTGGTCACCGAAACGGGCAAGCCGTTCTTCTATCTGGCAGATACCGCGTGGGAGCTGTTCCACCGACTGACGCGCGAGGAAACGGAGCTGTATCTGAAAGACCGCGCCGCGAAAGGCTTCACGGTGATACAGGCGGTTGCTTTAGCCGAACTCGACGGGCTGGGCACACCGAACGCCTATGCACATACCCCCCTTCACCGCAATGACCCCACCCAGCCCAACGAGGAATACTTCCGCCACGTGGACTTCGGGGTGAACCTCGCGCAGGAGCTGGGACTATACATCGCTATGTTGCCTACCTGGGGCGACAAGGTGAACAAAAAGTGGGGCGTCGGTCCTGAGATATTCACCCCGGAAAATGCCCGCGTTTACGGTGAGTTTCTGGGAAAGCGTTATCGGGATAAGCCCATCATCTGGATACTGGGCGGCGACCGTCCTGTCGATACCGAGACGCACCTCGCCATCTGGCGGGCGATGGCGGAAGGTCTGCGCCACGGGGACGGCGGAACACATCTCATCACTTACCACCCGAATGGCGGAAACCACAGCTCGCAGTGGCTGCATCGGGAAGAGTGGCTGGACTTCAATATGCTTCAGTCGGGGCATCATGCCAGACCGATACCCAATTACGAGATGATACAGAAGGACTACCGCCTGCAGCCCGTCAAACCCTGCATGGACGGGGAACCGAATTACGAGGACCATCCCATCAACTGGGACCCAAAAAACGGCTGGTTCAACGACCACGATGTGCGCCGCGCCGCCTACTGGGCGTTGCTGGCAGGGGCGCATGGACATACTTACGGCTGCCATGACATCTGGCAGATGTATGAGCCCGGAAAGAGGAAACCCATCTCCCACGCCCGTACCGCCTGGAAAGAAGCCCTGCACCTGCCCGGCGCTTCGCAGATGCGCCATGCGAAGCAGTTGATGCTCTCGCGACCGATGCTGCTGCGCATCCCAGACCAGTCGCTGATTGCAGGCGACCCTGGCACAGGGTTAGAGCATGTGCGGGCAGCGCGCGGGGCAGACGGTAGCTACGCCTTCATCTATCTGCCGGTGGCCAAAACGGTGAGGGTCCATCTGGATGCGTTGAGTGGAAAAAACATCCGCGCCTGGTGGTTCAACCCGCGCAACGGACAGGCGCAGCCGATTGGCGAGTTTGTGCGCCGCGGCGAGCAGGAGTTCACTCCCCCCGTCGGAGAATCTCGAGAGGAAGACTGGGTGCTGGTGCTGGATGAAGTGGGCAAGCGATACCGAAAACCAGGCAGTTAAAGGAGGCGTCTATGAAAGCACCTCTGGAGGGACACGCCGCGCTGCTGATAAAGACGCGCTGAAACGAAAGGGGCACACGCTATGGCGCAGAACATCGGCGTCATTGGGCTTGGCATGATGGGCAGACACTACCTGCAACGTCTGCGGCAGGCAGGGTATGGCGTACACGCATTGGACGTGAACGCCGAACGCCTCCAGTGGGCGCTGCAACAGGGGGCTACCCTTGCCGCCAGCTCCAGGCACATCGCGGAAGTCTGCGACGTCATTCTGCTGGCGGTACCGGGCAACCGCGAGGTACGGGCAGCGATGGAGGCAGAAAACGGCGTTTTCGCGGCGTTGCGCCCCGAGCACCTGCTGGTGAACACCAGTACGACGCATCCTCGCCTGGACGAGGAGATGGCTCAACGGTGTGCTGAACGCAACGCCGCGTGGATAGATGCCCCCGTGACATGGCGCGCGCCGGGGCTGATCGTGATGGTAGGCGGTGAACAGGAGCACGTTGCCCGCGCGATGCCGATACTGGAGGCTATCGCTTACAAAGTGGCGCACGTGGGAGAGGTGGGCGCAGGACAGCGGCTGAAGGCGGTGAACCAGCTCATCGGTGCGTGCCAGCTGGCGGTGTGGTGCGAAGCGGCGGAATTCGCCCGCTCCATCGGTTTGTCACCGGAGCTCATCCGCGACGTTCTCGAGTTGCCCATCCCCGACAGCGTGCTGGGCGAGGATTTCACAGGAAGTGGACAGCTGGTGCTGCACTATAAGGACCTGGGCTATATTCTGGAACTCGCCCATGAGTACGAAGCCGCCGTCCCGCTAACGGGCGTCGTGCATGAAGTGTTCAAGGCAGTCAAGCACCTCGGCGAGCCTGATTGGACGCAGCCGGGTATCGTCACCTACTGGAGGAGGATGAACCGCCGACCAGACCCACGGGGGTGAACCCACCCGTTGGTTCTCCATGTTGTGGTAGCGATGAACCGCACCCTTCTTCCCTCTATCCGTACGTGCCCAGCTCCAGCCCCCGCTGCACAAAGTACCGGTAGGTCTCGTAGTGCACGGTGTTGGGGATGGAGTGGTCGCTGTGCAGCACGTAGCCGTAGTTCTGCTTGACGATGGGGATTTTGGCTTCCAGCTCGGCGTCGATCTGGCGTTTGTCGTTCGTGTACAGCACGCGCACATCGATGCCGCCCATGAAGGATAACCGGTCGCCAAAGTTTCGGTACAGACGCACCAGGTCCATCCCCGCCTTAACCTCAATCACCTGAAGGCAGTCGATTCCCGCCTCGATCATGCCCGGCACCAGCGGCTCCACATACCCGCACGAGTGCATGATGACCGGCAGCCCCAGGCTCTTGACAAACTGAATGGTCTTGATATGCCCCGGTTGCACAATCTCCTTATACATCGTTGGGGACATGAAGGGGCGCCCTTTGAAACCCATATCCTCGTAAAACCAGATGCCGTCGGGCAACCCCTCCTCCGCAAACAGAATCTCCATCAGCTGGATGGTCAGGTCGGCGTAGGTGTTCACCATATCCTTCACCCAGTCGGGGTCGTCGATCATGCCCATCAGCATGTACTGGTGTCCGCACACGGGGTGCATCAGTTCGAACACGTTCACGCCCGACCAGCAGAAGAATCGCTGTTTCTCCTGCGCGTGGCGGCGGGTGTTGCGGTAGGCTTCGAAGTTGATGCGTCGGCGGTCGGGGGTGAGTTTGGGTTTGATATACTCCTCCCACGCGCGGCGGTCTTTCACCAGAAAATCCACATGTTCTGGGGTGGAATCGTGCAGCTTGTGTCGTCGCAGCAACGCACCGTTGCCGTCGCGCACGAGGATGGTCTCTTCGGTCTCCTCCACCACCTCCGGCACGAAGTCGAGGTCGGCCACCATGGTGAACGGCCAGCAAAGCTCCAAATCGTAGCCGAAGTGGTCGGCGAGGTTTTCGCCTTCACGGATATAGCCCCCCTCCAGCCAGCTCCTGTAGGTATCGCCCCAGAAATGCTCGAAGACGCCGATGCGGTCCACTGGCTGTCGCTTCAGGATGTTTTGAATACGCTCTACACTCGTTAACGTCTGCATGGGTGTTCCTCCGCCATGTTGCGTGACTGTGAACTTATGTTCCCGTCCCTGCAAGCAAAAACCTGCCCGCCGCGAATAAACACGGCGCGGCATAAGGGGACGATTTTTCAGGAAAATTTTCCTGGCGCCAGCAAAACCTCTCGACTTTTTCCGCAAAACGCTGTATAATTTAGATAGATTAAGCATTACTGGACAATCCTATAGGCAGCACACCCAACTTCCCACAGGTCGGAGGCAGCACTGACCTGTGGGTTTTTTTGCTCTGGTCTCGAAATCAGCAACTTTTCTGGCCCCGATTGAGTCATTGTCAGCGGATGCATTTCGCCGGAGGCGCGAGCCATGATCGAGCCAGAGGATTCGGAGCGTGTTTTGAAGAGGCTGGAACATCTGGAACGCCAGATGGCGGAACTGGCACAGCGGGTGGAGCGGATAGAACAGCAAGCAGGCGCGTCCAAACCTGCCGAACCGCAGCCGCCTGCCGCTGCTGAAACGGCTCCTGAGCTGCGCGATGTGATTGCCGCACAGCCCGTCATTCCCCCACCTCCGATTGTTCCTCCACTTCCCGAGCAGACCGCTGCCCGTGTTACTCCCGAACCCTCTGAACCACCTCCGCCAGCCGAGCCCGTACCCCCCGTTGCCCCCGCAGCAGTGCAGGCAGATACGGGAATCAGCGCCTACTGGGAGCAGGTGGTGGGAGGAAAGGGGGCATTATGGCTTGGCTCCATCGCCACCTTCTTTGCGCTGGCTTTCTTCCTCGCTTACACCTGGCAGTTTCTCGGAAACACGGCGAAGCTGGCTTCAGGCTTCGCTGCAGGCGCGATTCTGCTGGCTTTCGGCGAGTACTCACGCCGGCGGGTGGAGCGATGGTTCAGCGAGGGCATTTCAGGCGCGGGCATCGCAGTGCTTTATCTCAGCATCTGGGCGGGGGCGCAACGGTACCATCTCCTCTCGTTTGAAGCATCCTTCGCGCTGATGGCGGCGACGGTGTTTCTCGGAGTCATGCTTGCCCTGCGCTACGATGCGATGAGCCTGAGCGTGCTGGCTACCATCGGCGGTTTCCTGACACCGGTGCTCCTGCGCTCGGAAGGCGGTGCGCCTGTCAGCCCCTACCCGCTCCTGACCTACGTGACGGTGCTGAACACGGGTATCCTCGCTGTGTCACTGTACAGGCAGTGGCGTACGCTGGTATGGCTGAGCTTCTTTGCCACCATCCTGCTGTTGCTGGGCTGGGCGGAGGGTAGCTATCACGAGCGATTCCGCTGGTCTGTTTTCGGGTTCGTGACGCTGAATTTCCTGCTGTTTCTCGGGTGCGCTTGCTTTCGCAGTCTGATACAGCGTGCCAGCACGCAAGCCGAGGAGCTGCTGCTGGTCTTCGCCGACACCAGTGTATACGCATTGGCGGGGTACGCGCTCATTGGCAACGCACTGGGGAAGTATCCCGCTGCCTTTGCCCTTGCGATGTTCGTCCTGTTCAGTGGGTTGAGCCTTCTCGTCCACCAGAGGGCTCCCCAAAACCGCAGTCTGCGGGACAGCTTGGCAGGCATCGCGCTCTTCTTTTTGACCATTTCCGTACCGATGCAGTTGAAGCAAGACTGGCTCGTGGTGGGATGGAGCGTGCAGGCGGCGGTGCTGGTGACGCTGGGGCTGCGATGGCGTAACCCGTTGCTGCTGCGCGCGGGACAAATCGTGTGGGTTATCACCCTTTTGGCAATAGCGGTGGTCGTTCCGATGGCAGAAACACGCAGGCACCTGCTGTTGCTCAACGAGCAAGGTCTGCCTCTGCTGGCGGCGGTCATGGCGACCGCGTGGATGGCTCTGGAAAGCCGTCGAACGACAGGCACTCAGGACGAACTCGCTCCATGGTATGGCGCACTGGCAACGCTGGGTGGGGCATGGTTGCTGGCGCAGGAAACCTCCCTCGCCGTGCAGTGGCAATCCTCCCGGTTCGGGCAGGCGTGGCAAGCAGTGGCGATGTACTCGGTAGCCAGCGTCTGGGCGGTGTACGCCCTGCTCCTGCACCGGCTGGGAGCAAAGGTGAATGACCTGTGGGTGCGCCTGTGTGCGTTGTGCATCGCCACGCTGGCGGCAGTCCTGCCGGTGTGGGCGATAGCATCCGCGCCTGTGGAGGCATGGACGCCCTTCTGGAATATGCGTTGGTTCTCCACCCTGCTGGTGGGCATCCTGCTGGCGGTGCTGGCGTGGATGGTGGCGCGCGAGCAGGAGCGTGCCGCTTCGGAGGAGACACAGGCGTTCGGCTACCTGACGGTGCTGGTCAGCATCCTGATGTTCGCTGCGCTTTCTGCAGAGGTGTATCTGGGCTTCCGCGCATGGCGGATGTCTGTCGATGCGCAGCTGTGGGCAATTGCGGCGTGGTTTGCCCTTGTCGCGCTTTGGAGCCTGCTCGGCGCGCTGTTTGTGACGCTCGGCATGACCTGGAACCTGCTGGGGATGCGCTTGCTGGGGTATGCGGCTGGCGTCGCGGCGGTGCTGGTGCTGGTGATGTACTCGCTGTTCACGCTCCCCGGTTCGAGCGTTTCTCCGGCGTGGCTACCGCTGTGGAACCTGCGAGCTCTGGCGTTTGCAGTGAGTACGCTATCGGCAGTGTGGATAGCGGTGCTGCTCAGCCGCCGTCCATCGGGAGCCACCCCGTCCGAGCTGTCGTCAGCAGGCGGCATCTACGCGCTGGCGATGGCGGTGCTGTTGTGGGGCGTCACTCAGGAAACCTACGAGGCGTTCTATTACTGGTACGCCACGGGCGCGCTGAAGGGAGACTGGCAGCGGCTGGCACAGATGGCGATTTCACTGGTGTGGACGCTGTTCGGAGCGGTGATGCTGGTAGCCGGTATCATCCGCTCGTTACAACCCGCGCGTCTCGCGGCGCTGGGTTTGCTGGGCTTTACCGCGCTGAAAGTGTTTCTGTTTGACCTGAGCTTTCTGGATACGCCGATGCGGATTCTATCCTTCGGCGGGCTGGGGCTGACGCTGATTGCGATCTCATGGCTGTACAGCCGCTACGGGATTGGCAAGACCGGTAGCCTGCGACACACCTGAGTTCACAGGTGTTTTGGTGTCGAATACCCCGCTGAAGGGCGAGGCTCCTGCCGAGCCGTTTCGCGGTCTTTTCGGCTGACCCGGAGATTCGCCCTCCAGACAACGCATGGAACGCCCTACTGCGCGCAACGGAAAGCATACAGGTCTGCGTCGCTCAGAAGGAATCGCAGGCGCACCGTCTTCCCCTGCAGCGAGCGAACGTCGGCATTATTCCAGCGCACGTCCTGTTCGACCTCGTCGCCATATATTTCCACACAGTCGTCGGCGGCAAAGCCCCTGATAGGGTTGCCTTGCGGGTCGGTCACCTCCACCTTGACAACGCCGACCGCAGAGGTTGCCACATTTACCTGCAGTTTGTTACCCCGCAACACGAGCGGTCTGGTCAGCACCTCCCCGCCAGCGCGGGGTGCGTTCACCGACACAAAGCCGTCCAGACGCAGGGTAAACCGCCTGACGCGGGCGGTCTGATTGGGCAGATAGTACCCCTCCACCGAGTAGAAAGAAATCTCATCGGGGCAGTTCGGCAGGGCAGAGCGCGTGACGAGTAAACCCCATGCAGGCATGTTGTTGCGGTTCACCCAGCGTTCTCGCTGGGGACCCGGCCGCTGGAACGCCTCCAGCCAGCGTTTGAAGTGCAAGCCGTCCCGACTGACAATCAACACATTGTCCGATAGCGCGGGATAGGGGTCTTCGGGTAATCTGGCGCGGTCGGGAACGAAACGCATCGGGAAACCCAGCAGAATGCGCGGGTTGCGGATATAGGGGCGTATGGCGTTGGTATACAGATGCTCGCGCGGCGCGCCGCCCCAGTCCAGCAAGCGCGGTTTTGTCCAGCGCACAAAGTCCTTCGACTCGCACATCGCAATGTCCCGATACTCTTCGTGCCACAAGCGATGAAACTCGAGGTATCGCCCGTTCACCGGGTCCCAGAACGCGGTGTTCAGCGAGTCGAAGTGCCCTTCGGTAATCACCGGTTCTTCGCGCAAGCGTTGCCAGCGTATCCCATCGCGCGACACCAGCGCGCCCAACGCTCCCCACTCTTTGCCCGGCACATCTACGCTTGCCACCGCCTTGTAGCGCTGATGCGCGGGCGCAGCCGGGTTCTCATCGATGAACGGCGCGAAATTCTGGCTCTCTCTGCCCGTCCATACGATGTTGTTTCGCTTCGTGCCGCCGAACTCCACCAGCCCCAAACTGGGGCGTTCCCAGTGGATGCCGTCGTGGCTCTCCGCCACGCAGGTTACTTCCGGATGCGTCTGCTTTTTCGTTTTCACGCCGTAGTCGGAACCGCGGTAGTACATCCGGAAGGTCTTACCGTCCTGCAACACGGTGAAGTAACCGCTGGTGTTGCCTTCCCACGGGCGGTCGCACTCCAGCACCACCTCCTGCGGCACCGGATGGTGCAGACGCAATTCCGCCTTGCCGCCGAGCCGGTCTATCACTGCGCCGTCGACAAAAAGCTCCCAGTATGCATCCAGAACCCAATCGCCGTTTCGCATGGTTACCACCTCAGCTTTTGAATGCCGTTTTTGCGCACGCGAAAGCGCATGGCGCGTATCGCACTGCCCTCGCCTTCCTCGTAATAGACGACAAGAACCGAGCCGTCCTTTAGCTCCACCGTTGACGGGTAGGCTCCGATAACCTCATCCAGTACGAACGGTCCCTCCCAGCTCCTGCCCTCGTCGCGGCTAATGTGCAGGGCTGTGTTCGGCAACCGGTGGGTCAGTAGGATTTCGCCCGTGCCCAGGCGCATCAGATGCGGCGCATGACCCCGAAAGCCGATGTCCTGCGGGGGCGTCCACGTTTTGCCCTCATCCCTGCTCAGACAGAAGTGCATGTTTACCTTATCGCTGCGGATAACCGCCATCAGCACACCGTCCTTCAGACGGATGATGTCCGTCTCCGAGCCGTCAGGCAAGGTGGGGCAACCCGCGCTCAGCGGGATCGGTTCGCTCCAGTGCAAGCCGTCACCGGAACCGGTCACAGCCGCGAAGGTTCGCTCGCCACCCTCTGTATAGACGCCGAGCAAACATCTTTCAGGCGCAATCTCGCGCACGGGCGCGGAGACGGCGTACCCCTTCGCCACCATCAGCGCGCGCCGCCCCCAGCTTCTTCCCCCATCGCGCGAAAACACTACCTTCGTGTCGAACTCCACGCCCCTGTCGGTTGCGCGGTAGGTGAAGAAGGAACAGATGAGCGTTTCATCGTGTAGTTGAGTGATGTGGGGGTCGCGGTCGTCGTCGGGTCCGTCATAGAGTACCTGCGGTTGGCTCCATGTACGTCCTTCATCGCTGGAGATGACGAAGCAGATGCGTCCCCCACGTGGATATTCTCGATTGGGCAGGGAGACGTGCCCGTAACCTGCATAGAACACGCACAGGATATCGCCGTTTTTCAGACGGCAGGCGTCCGGGAACGCCTGGTACGAGCCTGCTAATTCCCCCCGCGAGATACGCTGGGAGTACGGGCTGCCTGCAGACATGCGGCACCTCCGTGAGCAAAAGGTCGTAGCATGATTCTCCCCTGCCGGGCAAACTCCTGTTTGCAGGTTTCCATCGCCTCTGCCCCGAATCCACATTTCAACTGCATCACTCCTGTAATCACAAGCAATCGGAGGAGCCTATGTCGGCGAAAGGACTGGGAAACACCACCGTTTCGCAAATCGCGATTGTGGTGCGCGACATCGATGAGGCGCGCCAGCGATGGGCGCAGATTCTCGGACAGCCGTTGCCGGACGTCATCATCACCCAGCCGGGCAACGAGGTGCACATGACCTATCGGGGGCAACCCAGCAACGCGCAGGCGAAGCTGGCGTTTTTCAACCTGGGGCAGGTGCAGCTGGAGCTGATAGAACCCATTGGCGAGCCCAGCACGTGGAAGGAGGCGCTGGACAAGCACGGCGACTCGGTGCATCACATTGCCTTCTGGACGGAGGACATGCAAGCCAGTGCGGAGTTCCTGAAAGAGCATGGCATCCCTCTGGTTCAGCGTGGGGACATGGGCGAGGGACAGTACGCCTACTTCGATGCCGAGGCGCAGCTGGGCGTGCAAATAGAACTGCTGGAGCGCGTGCGCAAAGCGCGGGTGGAATGATGCCGAACCGAGCGATACGTCTCCATGCAGAACCCGTTCCCCTGTCGCAGGTGCGTCTGCTGGACAGCCCGTTCAGGCAGGCAATGGAGCGCAACGCCCGGTATCTGCTCTCTCTGGAACCCGACCGTCTCCTGCACCGGTTCCGGTTGTATGCGGGTCTGCCACCGAAAGCACCCCTTTACGGAGGCTGGGAGACGATGGGCGTTTCGGGGCACTCGCTGGGGCATTATCTGTCCGCCTGTTCCCTGCAATACGCCGCATCGGGTGAGGAAGAGTTCCGCCGGCGCGTGAACTACATCGTGAGCGAGCTGGCGGAGTGTCAGGCGAAGCACGGCAACGGATACGTGAGCGCAATCCCCGAAGGCGAACGAGTCTTCCGCGAGATCGCTGAGGGCAACATCCGCACCCAACCGTTTGACCTCAACGGAGTGTGGGTACCCTGGTACACCATGCACAAGCTGTTCGCCGGACTGATCGACGCATTCAGCCTCTGCGCCAGCGAGCAGGCGCTGGATGTCGCCAGAAAACTGGCGGATTGGGCGCATCGCACCACAGCGAGACTGACCGAAGCACAATGGCAGCAGATGCTTGCCTGTGAGCACGGCGGCATGAATGAGGCGATGGCGAACCTGTACGCCCTCACCGGGGACGAGAAGTATCTGGAGCTCGCCCGCAAGTTCTACCACCGGGCGGTCTTAGACCGTCTGGCGAACGGCGAGGACTGCCTGCCCGGCTTGCACGCCAACACACAGATACCCAAAGTCATCGGTGTGGCGCGACTGTACGAGCTCACCGGCGAGAGACGCTATCGCCGCATCGCCGAGTTCTTCTGGGACAGGGTGGTGAACCACCACTCCTACGTCATCGGTGGGCACAGCGATTACGAACACTTCGGTCCGCCCGCCAGGCTGTCCGACCGCCTCTCGACCAACTCGTGCGAAACCTGCAACACCTACAACATGCTCAAGCTCACGCGCCACCTGTTCGCTTGGGAACCAAAAGCAGAGCACATGGACTTCTACGAACGCGCGCTCTACAACCATATCCTCGCCTCGCAGCACCCGCAAACGGGCATGGTTTGCTATTACATCCCGCTCAAACCGGGACACTTCAAGACCTATTCCACGCCTTTCGATTCCTTCTGGTGCTGTGTGGGCACAGGCATGGAGAACCACACCAAATACGGCGATACCATCTACTTCCGCAACGCGGAAGGGCTGTGGGTGAATCTTTTCATCCCGTCCGAGCTTCGCTGGCAGGAGAAAGGGCTTACCCTCCGCATGGAGACACGCTTCCCGGAAGAGAGCAACGTCCGCCTGACCTTCGCCTGCAGGCAGCCGGTGGCGACGACTTTATACCTTCGCGAGCCGTACTGGAAAGCAAAGGCGATAACCGCCCGTTTGAACGGATGGGATGTGCGTCTCGAGACAGATACTCAGCGCTATCTGTCGCTTTCCCGCCGCTGGCAGGATGGCGACCGTCTGGAAATCACACTTCCTCAGCGTTTGCACACGCAGTCCATGCCTGATGACCCGAACCTGCTTGCCCTATTGCACGGACCGGTGGTGCTTGCGGGGGCTCTGGGCAAGCCGGAGGAGCCTGAGCCACGTGTACCCGTCCTCGTGACCGGTGGTAAGGCGCCCGAAGCTTGGCTGAAACCCGTACGCGGACAGTCGCTCACCTGGCAGACACGCGGTGCGGGACGACCGAACGACGTTCGGCTTATCCCGTTCTACCGAACGCACGACCAGCGCTATACCGTCTACTGGCGCGTCGTCACTGAACAGCAGTGGCGACAGCTGGAAGCCGAATATCGCGCCGAGCAAGAACGCCTGCGAGCACTGGAGGCGCGCACCATAGATGTGGTGCAGATAGGCGACGAAGCCTCCGAGCGTGCCCACCACCTGCAGGGCGAGAACACCAGCGCGGGGGAGTTCTCCGGCAGACGCTGGCGCCACGCCTGGGACGGCGGATAGTTCTCCTATGAGATGGCGGTGCTGCCCGACGAACCCGTCGAACTGCTGTGCATCTACTGGGGCAGCGACACAGGCAACCGCGTGTTTGATGTGCTGGTGGACGGCGTGAAGATAGCGACCCAGACGCTCAACAACAACGCACCGGGCAAGTTCTTCGACGTGGTGCACCCACTGCCAGCTGAGCTCACCAGAGGCAAGAGCAAAGTCACCGTACGCTGGCAGGCGCAACCGGGCGCGATGGCAGGCGGGCTGTTCGGGTTCCGCATATTGAGGAGGGAACGATAGATGAGTATTCCAGCCCCTGACTGGCAGGTACTCTCTCGCTATGACGAGCAGCATCTGCGCGAAATCGCCATGCCGGTGGGCGGCATCGGCACAGGGTTTTTCTGCCTCGGAGGAAAGGGGCAGCTTACCGACTGGCAGTTGATGAGCCGTCCGCATCGGGGCTGGCGTCCGATGTACGCCCACCTGATGCTGTGGACGCGACAGGGCAAAAACGCCAAACTGCGCGTGCTGGAAGGCGACCTCACCGAAGGATTGTCCTCCGACTTCGGTGCGCCGCAGGTGCTTGCCGGTATCCCGCGCATGAAGCCCAGAGGATTCGAAGCCACCTACCCCTTCGGCAGGGCGTTACTGGAGGACGAGTTTACGCCGGTCTCTGTGGCGATAGAAGCATTCAATCCGCTGATACCGGGCGATACATGGGCATCCAGTCTACCGATGGGCTGGCTCACCATCACCCTTGCGAATCGCACCCGGCAGACACTGGAAGCCTCTGTCACCCTGCTGATGAGCAACTTCGTGGGCACCGACGGGCTAACCGCCGACCTGAAGGACAACATCACCGAACACGTGGAGGTGGCGGGCTGGCGAGGAATGCGCTTCGCCAAAACGCGCGACGAACCAAACCCTCGCTTCGGCACGATGGTGATGCTTTCGGATGCGCAGCAAGTTCGGGTCGCCCGGCGCTGGCGGTTTCGCGACCGACCGTGGAACGGTGAGACTCTGGGCATCATCGACGAGCTGCTGGAGAAAGGATACATCGCCGACGATGAGCCGGACAAACCCTGTCCGCCCAGTCCACAGGATACTTGGGACAGCTCCATGTCCATTCTGCTGAAACTGAAGCCCGCAGAGGTACAGCAGGTGCGGCTGCTGATATGCTGGCACTTTCCCTATCGCCATCTGGCAGAGGTGGGCTGGTGGTCGGGCAACGGCTCGCCTGTCGTGCGCAACTACTACGCCACGCTCTTCACCGATGCCACCGATGTGGCGCGACAGGTTATCCCGCGCCTGCAGGAGCTGCGGCGTCGGAGTATCGAGTTTGGGCAAAGTGTGGCTCAGTTGGATGCGCCGCACAGCTTTAAGGAAGCCGCCCTGTTCAACCTCACCGCGTTGCGCTCGCACACCTGCTTCCGGCTGGAAGACGGAACCTTTGTCGGCTTCGAAGGGTGCAGCGGCACTGGTGGTTGCTGCAATGGCTCCTGCACCCACGTATGGAACTATGAGCAGGCAACGCTATCGCTGTTTCCCGACCTGCACCGCAGTATGCTGGAGAGCCACCTGCGCTACGGCGTCACCCCCACAGGCGCGCATCGGTTCCGCCTGAGCCTGCCGGTGACCAACCCCACGTGGCAGGCTGCGGCTGCTGACGGGCAGATGGGCTTGATCGTGCGCTGCTACATGCAGTCGCAAAAGGACGGGGAAGAATGGCTGAAGCAGTGCTACCCCGCCATAAAATCGCTGCTGGAGTTCTGCTGGCAACCGGGCGGTTGGGATGCGGATCGGGACGGCGTGATGGAGGGGGTGCAGCACAACACCTACGATGTGGAGTTTGTGGGCCCCAACCCCATGTGCACCGTATGGTACCTTGCCGCGCTGGCGGCAATGGAGCAGATGGCCACGCGCATGGGCGACCTGAGTTTCGCCCAAACCTGCCGTCAACTGCGCGAACGGGGGAGCCGCTGGGTGGATGAGCACCTGTACAATGGGCGCTATTACATCCAGAAAATCCAGCCTCCACCCGAAGATGCCGCCCCAATGACCGCCCTCAGCGAAGAGTATCGCCGCGCGAATCCGCGCTTCCAGGTGGGGAACGGCTGCCTGATCGACCAGCTGGTGGGGCAGTACAAGGCGAACCGTGCCGGGCTGGGCGACCTGCTTGACCGCTATCACATCCGCACCATGTTGGAACATATTTTCCGCTACAACTTCCGGAAACACTTTCGCGACCACTACAACAATATGCGCACCTTCGCCACCGCCGACGAAAGCGGCACGCTGATTTGCACCTGGCCCGACGGCGACCGTCCTGAACAGCCCATCCCCTACTGGGGCGAGTGCATGACGGGGTTTGAGTACCAGTTTGCGGTGCTGCTGCTGGACTACGGGTTGCGCAGGGAAGCCGAAGCGGTGGTGAACGCCGTTCGGGGCAGGCACAACGGCGCGAACCGCAACCCGTTCAATGAACCTGAATGCGGCAGCTACTACGCCCGCAGCATGGCGAGCTGGGCGCTGCTGGAAGCTTGGCAGCAAGGCAGGAAGTAACATACTGGAGCGAGAAGCATGACAGGGGGCATGAGGATAATGTGGCTGCTGGGGTGTGTGATAACCCTGATGATGGCAAACGTACAGGGACAACCTTCCGACCTGCCTTTCCCGGTCCCGCGCGAAGCGAACGGCTGGCAATGGAACGGCAAGAGCGACACTTACGACTCGCAGACCATTTTCGATTACATCGACGGCATCGGCGAGATATACCGAGCGTATAACATGCGCCGCGTGTGGGCGTGCCGCTACGAGAAAGCAGATAGCCCCACCCTGACTCTGGATATCTTCGACATGGGCACTGCCGAGGACGCCTTCGGCATCTTCAGCTTCGAGCGGGACGGGGAGGACGCTGGTATCGGGCAGGGTTCGGACTATGCGGGCAGAATGCTACGCTTCTGGAAAGACCGCTACTTCGTGGTCATCACCGCGCAAGAGGAGAGCAACGAGGTGCGAAACGCCATCCTGCAGCTGGGCAGGCAGCTGGCGGCAGCTATTCCCCGCACGGGCAAACCGCCGGAGCTGCTGCAATTTCTGCCTGCGGAGGGGCTTCAGCGCGAACGCATTCTGTTCTTCCGCCACCCGATGATAATGAACCGTCACTTCTTTGTAGCAGAGAAAGATATCCTGAATCTGAGCCCCAAAACAGAGGGAGTACTGGCAACCTATCTCTCCGGTAAAGCGCAGGTGCGCCTGATGCTGGTGCGCTACCCCGCGGAGGCAGATGCGGTGCGGGCACGGGACACCTTCTCTCAGGCCTACCTGCGCGAGGGGCGGCAGAAGGGGGCGGTGCAGACGGAAAACAAAAAATGGACTGCAGCCAGACGGCAGGGCAGAACGGTAGCCATCGTCTTCGATGCACCGTCCCAGAAACAGGCACAGCAAATGCTTCAGAGCATCCGTTTGCCGGAAAAGGAGGTGTCCCGATGAGCGAACTGGTGTTGACCAGACGCGACCTGCTGAAAGCTACTGCAGGGGCGGCGGTCGCCGCGCTGACGCCCGAGGTGCTGGCGCAGGAGAGACCGAAGCGAGCAAAGGTGGTGCTGGTTCGGCACAAGGACGTGCTGGATACTCAGGGCAAAATCCACGAGAATGTGCTGATGGAGATGCTGGACGCGGCGGTCACCGAGCTGGTCGGTGTGAAGAACCCGATAGAGGCATGGAAACGTCTGGTAAAGCCCTCCGACCTCGTGGGGGTGAAAAGCAACGTCTGGAACCCGTTACCCACTCCCAAAGAGGTAGAGCAGGCCATCCGCAAACGCCTGATGGACGCCGGCGTTCGTGAGGACAACATCCGCATCGATGACCGCGGTGCCCGTTCTACCCTCGCCCCCTGCACCGCGTTAATTAACGTGCGCCCTGTGCGCACGCACTGGTGGTCGGGCATCGGCGGGTGCATCAAGAACTACATCATGTTCACCGAGAACCCAGCCAGCTACCACCCGGACGCCTGTTCCTCGCTGGCTAAGGTTTGGGAGTTACCGGCGGTGAAAGGCAAGACGCGCCTGAACATCCTGCTTGCCCTGACGCCGCTGTTTCACGGGCGCGGACCACACCACTGGGACCCGCGTTACGTGTGGCAGTATAAGGGGCTGTTCGTCTCCTACGACCCGGTGGCAGTGGACGCGATGGGGCTAAGGCTGATACAGGCGAAACGCCGGCAGCATTTCGGGGAAGATGTCGCGCTGGAGACGCCCCCAACACACATCCGCGACGCGGAGGTCAAATACGGATTGGGCGTCAGCGACCCACGCCGAATCGATTTGGTCAAGCTGGGCTGGAAAGAGGACATCCTGATTTCGTAAGGTTGACGATTCACCACAGAGAACAAAGAGGAAGTCCCTCTGTGAACTCCGTGTCCTCTGTGGTAAAATCTCTTTTGCCTTTGCTTCAAAGAGGTGAACGATGCCGGCAAAGACACTGCGCTCCAAAACGGCCATCCGTCGCCTGCACCAGCAGTACGCCTCCGTGACCGGCAGGGCGATGACCATCGCGTTCCTTTTGCAGGATTGGGACGACCCCTACAACGTGGGGGGCATGTTTCGGGTGGCGGACGCCGTCGGCGCGAAGGAGCTCATCCTGACGGGTCACACGCCCGTGCCCCCGCACCCGCAGATTCACGTCACCTCCATGGGGCACCACCGGCGTATCCCGTTCCGCTACTTCGAGCGGCACGAGGAGGCGGTCGCACGGTTGAAACTGGAAGGCTACCATCTGGTGGCGGTGGAAATCGCACAGGACGCCGTTCACTACAAGCACTACCCCTATCCCCAGAAGCTGTGTTTGGTCATCGGCAACGAGGTCAACGGCGTGTACAACAAAGTGCTGGGCATGTGTGACGGCGCGGTGTTCATCCCGATGGCAGGCAAGGGCAAATCGCTGAACGTGGTGGTGGCTGCCGCGCTCGTGGCATACGAGGCATGGCAACGCCCCGAAGAGGCTAGCGAGCCTGCAGAAACCAGTCCATCGCCGTCCGAACCGTGATGCCTTCGGGCAAAAGTTTCCCTCTGGGAATGCAACTTTGTCACAAAATTATCCTTCTGGGAAGGAAAATCTTCGTGGATTTTTATCTTCCTGGAAGGAAAAAACGCCCGCAGAAAATCCCTCATGGAGGCGAGGAGCCCGACGAGCCGACCGCCTTTAGCGTCCATGATTGACGCATAACACAGGCTATACTATAATCGTAGCGGAGACGTACATGCGGAGGTGTGGCACGACGATGGACGTGCTGGTCGTCGGCAATGACGCCGTTGCTACCGAGAAGGTTCTGGAACTATTGCAAAGAGATGGACAGATACGTATTTACAGGGGTGTGACCCCGTCGCCTCCTGATGTCATCGTGATGGAGTGCCCTCTACTCACGCGGACACAGCGCGAGGTGTTGCAGGCTTATGCACAGCTCGGTAGCGCCCAGGATGTTGCTGAGGAACGCGGCTGCTCGGTGCGCACGGTCAAGCACCATCTGAACGACATCCGTCGGCTGCTCGGAGTCAAAACCACCGTGCAAGCAGTCTACATTGCCACAAGAGCCGGTTTGATATGACCGCCGAATAGTATGGTACTATCGTACCAGAAAATTGATACTTTCGGACAATTGACGTGGGGGGGGGTGGCAGTACAATGGTGACAGAAACAGTGGAAAGGGAGGAGTCACCATGAAAACAGCTATCCGCGTAGTCTCCGTGTTGCTTCTTGGGGTAGCGTATCTGTCTCTGGCAGGTGCGCAACCGCTGAGTCCAAAGCGGCTCAACACCGACCCCAATCTCGCCGCGCTAATTGCCGTGCGAGGGCAGTTTACCAGTCTCCTTGTGGACCAGCAACAGGCGTTGACCATGCCGGTGTGGGCCGCCGACTTTTCGCCCGATGAGCAGGTGGACTTCGACCAGCTGGTTAGCCGTTCCTTCAGCCAGCTGGAGCTGCCTGAACAACCGGGCTGGGGACTGTTCGAGCCCACAGAGCAGTATCTGGAAATACAAGTGCGCTTTACCGACCAGCAGGGCAGACTCGGACGCGTGGAGTTCCGGGACCCTGACACCTGGCAGCTGATTGCGAGCATCTGGGCAAATGCTATTCGAACGGAGGCGTCTGGGGTGTTTTCGATTCCGGCGGACCGGCGCGAGATGGTAGCGGAAGTGCTGAACGACGTAGGCAGGGTACTGGCGCGCATTGCAGTGGATGTGGGGAAGTTCGATACGGTGGTACCCGTACCAGTGGTTGGCAACTTTGACCCCTATCGCTTCGAACCTGTTTACTGCCCGCACATCAGCCCGCATCCAGATGATGTGTTCGGACAACCGGGTGACCCCTATTGTCCTCCTGGTCACAGAAGCGGTGTGACCGTTCTGGGGCGCAGCCACACGACACTGTATAAAGACTTCGTCAACGACGCAAGGCTAGCCGTGCCGGTCGATCCTCCTAATGAGATTGCCAACCTATTTCGCAAGAAGACCATCTACAACTCCGTGTTCATAAACCAGACGGAAAGTAAAGTAGGACCGTTCAAGGTAGGCGACCCGAAGTCCATGGCGGAGCTGGTGCAGACAATAAACAACGCAGCGGCACAGGACGCGTCGTATCCGGTTTCTTCTGTGCAGGCAGCCCCCTACTCTGAGAGCTGCGCAAAATGGCGCCTGAAGTTCACAGGCGAGGCAACGGCGGTGCTGGCGATTCCCTACGAGCGCAAGAAGCGCCAGCCCACCCTTTCGGCTTTTCTTAGCGCAATCAACACACTACTAGCGCCTCGGAAAGAGTTCTTATCCGTGCTGGTTGCGAGCGCTGCCAATGTGTGGCTGCAGGATGAGCAGAACGCGCAGGCATCCGGGTTGAAACCCGGCGAGGTGGTCGCCATCGGGGATGTATACTCTGTAAGCACCGACAGCGCCCAAGTGGTGGTCCGCGACCAAAACCTCACGCAGGAGTGGACGGTGTATATCAAGGTCAGATACCCAGATGGACGCACCGCACCCGCAGAGGGTATCGTTCAAGCATTACGTGATAGCCCTATCACTAACCCTCCACCCCCACCTTCTGCTACACCAGATACGTACGTTGGTAGGGATGGAGCAATAATACGGCTTGGTAAAGGCTGGCGATGGAAATTTAAGGTTTCATCGCCTGGTGGGGAGGAACGTTTGATTGACGTCCCCCAAGACCCCCCTACCATCACTCTCTACATTGACGTGGTACCTCCTCCGGCTCCATGAGGCAAGACCAACATCAACTCAGGGGGCAAGTCGCCCCCTGAGCCTCTCTACCCGCTCTCTCCCTGCTCGTAGGAGGAATAGTAGTAGGGCGTCTCTGCCTCGAACTCGGCGGCGCAGGTGTCCACCATCTTGTAGACGGGTTCAATGCCCAGTGCCTTGCGGGCGCGACGCAGTTCCAGTTCGTCCACCCCCGCGATGTCCGCCAGCATGGCATCGGGAAAACCTTTGCCTTTGGCGAGACGAAGCAGTTCCGCTGCCGGATGCTGGTCGCACGGGTTGTGCACCAGCTCGCGCAGTTCGCGGGCGTGCAGGCGCAGGCGGGTCTCCATCTCCACCAGCTGCCGGATTTTCTCGAGGAACCAGGGGTCAATATTCGACAGCTGCGCCACCTCTTCCACCATCATGCCACGCCGGAACGCTTCGGCGACGATGAAGATACGTTCGTCGGTCGCTACCGCTAAACCCTCTTCAATCTGCATGTCGGACAGCGCGGCGGTACCGCGTCGCGTCAGCCCCGTCGCGCCGATTTCCAGACTGCGGATGGCTTTCATCAGCGCGCCCTCAAAGGTGCGGTCTATCGCCATCACCTCGCCCGTCGCCTTCATCTGCGTGCCGATACGCCGGTCAGCGGTGACGAACTTGTCAAACGGCCAGCGCGGGAACTTCACCACCACATAGTCCAGCGCGGGCTCAAAGCACGCTTTCGTCTTTTTGGTGACCGCGTTCTCGATTTCGTCCAGATGCAACCCAATCGCGATTTTGGCTGCCACCCGCGCGATGGGATAGCCCGTTGCCTTAGACGCCAGCGCAGAGGAACGCGACACACGCGGGTTCACCTCGATGACGTAATACTGGAAGCTGTTCGGGTCTAACGCCAGCTGCACGTTGCAGCCGCCCTCGATGCCCAGCGCGCGGATGATGTTGAGTGAGGCGGTGCGCAACATGTGGTACTCTTTATCGCTGAGTGTCTGGCTGGGCGCAACCACGATGCTGTCGCCCGTGTGCACGCCCATCGGGTCCAGGTTCTCCATGTTACACACGGTGATGCAGGTGTTCGCGCCGTCCCGCATCACCTCGTACTCGATCTCCTTCCAGCCTAGCAAGCACCGCTCCACCAGCACCTGATGGCGCATGGACAGATTCATGCCCAGCTGACCGATGTGAAGCAGCTCTTCTTCGCTGTAGGCGATGCCACCGCCCGTGCCGCCCAGCGTGTAGGCGGGACGCACAATCGCCGGATAGGGGCAGATTTTCGCCACTTCCTGCAGCTGCTCGTCGCTTTCCACAATCCACGACTCGGGCACTGGTTCGCCGATGGCTTTCATTGTCTCACGGAACAGCTCGCGGTCTTCAGCCTTCTGGATGGCGGAGAGCGGCGTGCCCAGCAAACGCACATCATACTTTTCGAGAACGCCCGCCTCCGCCAGCTGCGCGGCAAGGTTCAAGCCCGTCTGTCCCCCCAGCGTGGGAAGCAGTCCGTCCGGTCGCTCCCGCGCGATAACCCGCTCGGCAAAATCTATCGTCAACGGCTCGATATAGACGCGGTCGGCAATCTCGGTGTCGGTCATGATGGTCGCGGGGTTCGAGTTGATAAGCACTACCTGCACGCCCTCCTCTTTCAGAGCGCGGCACGCCTGCGTGCCCGAATAGTCGAACTCCGCCGCCTGACCGATGACAATCGGTCCCGAACCGATGACCATCACTTTTCGAATGCTTGGATCTTTTGGCATTTCCTCCCTCTTATCCCGGTATTCAGCATATCTGCATTCTGCGATACAGGTTTCAGTTCGTCATTCCGTCAGCAGTTCTGTCATGCTATACAGCAACCACAGCCCCGCCACGTTGCGCTCGATGCCCGACGGCGCATCACCCAGACCACCCGCGATGCGCAGGGTGGTCGCAAGCATCCTGCCTTCGCCCAGAGTGATGTCCACGATGTAGTCATGCACCCGCCACGATCGGGCGTCCACCCGGCGCAGGACGGGTTGCACCACGGCATCTGCCCCCAGCATCTCCTGCAGCTGCCCAGTCACCAGCGCACAGTCGCAGGTCAAACCCATAAATTGCGAGCCGGTATACCCCTTCTGGCGGAACCGCTTCCAGAGGGGATGAGGCACAAAGTGCCTCAAGGCCTCGCGCCAGAAGGGCAATCCCTCTGCAGGCAAGCCATCATGCTGGTGCTGAAAGAGCACCACCCTTGCCCCCTGACGCAGCGCATCCAGCAACGCCGGATGCCACGCCGAGGCGATGAGTTGCCTCTGCTGCCCGATTTCCCCTTCGCCGACGCGCTTCACCTCCCAGTCCAGTTTCTCCGCTCCGCGCAGCTTGTGGTGAGGGTCATACACCGCCCACTGGCTCAGAACGCTGCTATCCACCTGCGGATAACACCAGAGTTCCCAATCGTTCTGTATGACCTCTCCCCCGTCCGTCTTCAGGGCGCAGTAGAGGGTGAGTGGTTGCATCTGGCTCACCTCGGGCATTCTCAGCTCCAGCGCCGCCACCGGCGCAAGCGAGCCAGCACGTATCGGCGACTGTATGCCATGCTCACCCTGCAGCAACGTCCGTCCGTGTTCGTCACACAGGCTCCAGTGCAGAGTTCCCCTGCAATCGCACCGCCCGTAATGGGAAAGAGCGACATGAGCGACAACGGTATCGTTACTGAAGAAGTTCCACCAGTCCACGTACGACGGGCGGTCGCCGCCGTTGAACCAATCCCTTCTGCGATGGAACTGCAGCAACAGCACATCATCAGCGTTGAACTTCCGCCACTCTGAGGCATCCCACTTGGGTCTGCCAGAGTCGTCAAAGATGCCGGACGTAGCGATAGGCGTATCGCTGATGCTGGTAATCACATAGCCGCTAATCTCACGGTACAGGCGTGTCGTCTCTACGGTCACCTTGCGGTGGAACATCGCCTGTTGTTCGGAAGAGAACTTGAGGGCGTCACGGTCATCCGTAAAAAATCCGTCCTGATTCAGCCGGTGCAGCTGCTGGATGACGTAGACGTCCGGTCGTAAGCCACGAGGGTTGATATCCTCGTCTTCTGTTGCCCACCAGGGCGCGACGCCGCCGTTTGCCTGCAGAAGAGCCGGCAAATCTCGGTAGGTGTCACAATCGCAGTACTCGCCGAACAGCCAGGGCATGGGTTCGCGCCCGCGCGGTGCGAAATAATCAAACAGAGGACGCAGGAACGGCAGGTCGCAGTAGAAGTGGTTGTCGTAGAAATCGGCATATTCTTTCAGCAAGCCGTGGTACGCCTCCCCGCCTCCGCTGTTATCCCGCACCAGAGGACTGTCGGTCAGACGCTTCACCAGCCGGTAGAGCTTCTCCAGGAAGGGCGCACTTGCGCTGTCCGATAGCTCACAGCCCAGCGTCCAGACGATGACGCTGGGATGCCCGCGCAGCTGCAGCACGATGCGCGTATACTCATCCACGACCTGCCTCTGGAACACCGGGGTAACCTCTGGCAGCCACATGGGTAACTCCACCCATGCGAACATGCCCATCTCATCGCACAGGTGCAGATAATGCGCCGGCGGCACCCACAGGCAGAACTTCACCATGTTGAAACCCATGTCGCGCAGCCGCGCAAGCTCGGCGCGTATTTCGTCTTCTGTCGGGTTAGGCGCGAGATGTTGCGGATACCATCCCCAGTGCAGGATGCCTCGCGGGTACACTGGCTCTCCGTTGAGCAGAATGGTATCCCCTTTCACCTGCACCGTGCGCAGACCAACCGCGCGGGCAATCCGGCAGGTATCTCCATGCTGGTCGGTGATTTCCACCTCCAGACGGTACAGGTTCGGCGAATGGGGAGACCACCACTGCGGCTCCGGGACATCCATCGCGACCCGAACATACCCGCGTTCATCGCACTGCACCTGTTTGCTACTGACCAAGCCGCCATCAGGACCGTAGAGGCGCAGGTCAAGACCAGCAGGAAGCCGCCCACCGCAGGATATCTCGACTTCCACCTGCTCCTTGCCCACCACGTTTGGATAGAGGTCTTCTATCCATGCCTCCGGCGTACGAACGAGCCACGCTCGCTGCCAGATGCCCCCAAACGTGCCGTACACATAGGGCAGGAACCCAGCCAGTGTCCGGGGCACAGGGTAGGTTTCGCCCCCCGGCTTCATCACGCGCAATGCGACAAACGCCTTCCCATCCTTTACGTGCGAGGTGAGGTCGCAAGCAAAGCTGTCCCACATCCCCACATGGTTTGCCAGACGGTGACCGTTGACCCAGACCTGCGCGGCGTAGCTGACTCCCTCCAGCAAGAGCCATATCCTGCCCCGCTGCCAGTCGGCAGGCACCTCCACCTCTGTCACATACCAGACGGGACCCTCAAAACGCGCGGAGATGCCCTCCCGCTCCCAGCAGTGTGGTACGCGGACAGATTTCCACCGCTCGTCCGGGGTACGCGGAAGATACCACTGCTCGGACTCCCCGCTGTCGGCTTCGTCGGTGCGCATCCACCAGTAGGCACACTCCTTACGCCACATCCCTCCTCGGCACAGCGTGCTGAATGGCATCAAGAACCTCCCTTTCCTTTGCGAGCTGCTGCTGCGCTATCGTGAATACGAGGCAGCCGGTGGGAGTGGAACCTCCAGCGATAAGCCTCCTGTAACCATCCCGGTACACGGTACACCGAGATGGCATACGGTCCCACCCATTCGCGCAGGATGCGGTTGCGACGGCGCAACAGGTCGGGATAATCCTTTCTCCACCACCACTCGCCCTGAATCCCATCCAGTACCACCACATGAGTAACCCCGTATCGCCCAATGGGGTCGGGATAGTTGGCAAGGCGGGGAATCACCAGCATGGTGGAAACCGGCGCATCTAAGCAAAGCCCTGGGGCGCAGTTGCCCGCAACCACTGCATCCCGAGGTAGAACATGTTCCAGCTTCTCGGCGAGATGCTTCAGAGTGTACTGACGATTCTGGTACCAGCTGGTGAAGTACCAGAGGTTCCACACTGCGATAACCGCCAGCGCTGCCGCAGGCGCCCACGCCAGAGAGAACCTGTTTTCCGAAAGCAGACGATGAAGCACCCACTGTGTCACCGCCGCCAGTGGAAACGCCATCCACAGCACCAGACTTACCACATCCCACGAGAAGGGCACTCGTAAGGCAAAAACCAGCGCAAAATAGGTCGCGTATCCCAGCATCAGCGTGCGCAAGAGATGTGCCCACCACTCTCGCGGTCGCCACACCATGCGGCTGATATCCGGCAAACGCATGATGCTGATGGCTGCCAGCGCGACAATGGCGGGATAGACGGGCACGTAGTAACGGCTCGGGGCGTATCGGATGAAGGCAAGCAACGCGATGCCCAACCACATCCACACCAGCAAGAACTCCACCGCACCGTTTCCCTGACGTCGCTCCTCCCTGCGGAAAATCGCCAGTAAGGTGGTGGTCAGTGCGAGAAAGATAGTCACCGGCATGTGGGCAAACAGGTAACCCATCAGCCCGTACTGGTAATTCAACACCGCGCGACGTATGTCTGCATAAGCCTCCATGACATTGCGCGGCAGTATCTGGTAGGTCAGGTAGAAATCGCTCATGTGACGGTACTCGCGCCAGTGCGGTAACAGCCATACTCCCGCGTACAGCAGTCCCGCAATCACCATTCCCCCGGCAGTCGCCGCGATTTCCCAGCGGGCATCCCGTTTGTGCGTTCGTCCGCTCCACCAGCTCGCCAGCAGCGGCGCGGGTATGAAGAACGCGCATAACGACTTGATGCTACAGGCGACAATCGTCATGACGCCAGCCAGTGCGGACCACGCCAGCCCCTCGCCGCGGCGAACCCAGGCATAGAACGCCAGCGCCAGAAACAGGGTTGCAGGCGTCTCCAGCAACGCCATGCGGTTGTACATCAGGTAGGCGTGTTCCCATGCCAGTACCAGCGTGCCCACCCATGCTACCCTTTCGCCCAAAGCGCGCCGCAGCGCGGCAAAAAAGACAATCAGCGTCAGCAGGGAACATACCACCGAGATCGCCCGCGCCTGCGGATAGCCCACCCCGAACGCCCTGAACACCACTGCCTGCGCCGCGTGCACCAGCGGGCTCAGCACCATGTTGTTGAACTCGTTGGTGCGCGCCTGCCCCAGCAGCACCGCGTTGCGGGCGTTATGGGTGTAGAAGCCCTCGTCCGTCAGCAGACCGCTGCTCCAACACAGGCGGAAATCAGGGTCGGCATCCAGCGCCACCACCCGCGCCCACATCACCAGCGCGGTCGCCGCAAGAACCAGCATGACGATGGCTGTCTGCTTTTTCATCGCGGAACCGTCAGCTCCTCACCGAGTCGATTAGCCGCAGGAACTCGGCAAAGTACGGGTCGCTGTCGCGCGGACCAGGCGACGCCTCCGGGTGATACTGCAGGGTGAAGATAGGCAGCGACGTGTGGCGCAAGCCCTCCACCGTGCCGTCGTTCAGGTTTATCTGCCATACCTCCATGCCCTTCTCCAGACCAGAGGGGTCCACCGCGTAACCGTGATTCTGCGACGTAATCGTAACCTGCCCCGAACGCAGGTCTTTGACGGGATGATTGCATCCCCGATGTCCGAACTTCAGTTTGAACGTCTTCGCGCCGAACGCTGCGCCCACCAGCTGGTTGCCCAAACAGATGCCGAAGATGGGCACCCTGCCCACCAGCTTGCGCACCTGCTCCACAATGTCCCCCAGCAGGGCGGGGTCGCCCGGACCAGGCGACAGCGCGACTCCGTCGGGGCGCGTCGCCAGAATGTCTTCGGCGGTCGCGGTGCAGGGTAACACTGTCACCCGACTGCCCAGCGCGGCGAACCGCCGCGCGATGTTGTATTTCACTCCGCAGTCCACCAGTGTCAGACGGTAGCGTGTGCCCGGCAACTCAGGTGCGTCATAGGGCTTCATGCCCTCCGCGTCCCAAACATACGGTTCTGGTGTCGTCACCATCCGCACGTAGTTGAACTCCTCATAGCGGGGGGAGGCTTTGAGATGCTGCCACGCCTCTTCGCGGGTCAGTTCGGTGGTCAAGATGCCCATCATTACCCCTGCTGCCCGCAGTCGTCTTGTCAGCGCGCGCGTATCGATGCGATGGATGCCGGGCACGCCCTTTGCTCGGAGATGCTCGCGCAACGTCCAGCGGGCACGCCAGTTGCTCGGATGCTCGCACGCCTCGCGCACCACCAGCGCAGACACCTGAATGCGCCGCGATTCGTCGTCTTCCTCATTGATGCCGTAGTTGCCAATCAGCGGATAGGTCAGCGTGACAATTTGCCCGGCATAGGAGGGGTCGGTCAATATCTCCTGATAGCCGGTCATGCCCGTGTTGAAGACCACCTCGCCCACCACCGTGCCGGGCGCGCCGATTGCCTCGCCCTCGAAGGTGATGCCATCCTCCAGAACCAGTATCGCTTTCACTCCAACCTCCCTGCTACCACTTTGCCTCCGAACACTGTTGCTATCACGCGCATGTTCTCCCACTCGTCCGACGGCGTTGTCGCCGGGTCGCGGCTCAACACCACGAAATCTGCTCGCTTCCCTGCCGTCAAGGTGCCTGTATGGGTCTCATCCTTACCTGCCATCGCAGAACCAGCCGTGTATAAACGAATAGCAGTCAGCGCGTCTACTCGCTCCTCCTCTCCCAGCACCACGCCAAGCGGAGTCTTGCGTTCCATCGCTGCGCGCACCCCGTCCAGCGGTGCACCCGGCACCACCGGACAGTCGGAACTGAACGCCACCCGTACGCCCGCCCGCAGCAGTGAAGCTGTTCTCTTAAGACGCCTCGCCCGCTCCTCGCCCAGTCCGTAGCGGTAAGCGTCACCCAGCCGCGCCACGAACTCCGGTTGCAACACCGCCACCACACCCAGCGCGCGGAGGCGGTCGATTAAGCCATCGTCCAGCAACATGCAGTGTTCGATGCGATGTCGCACATCCGCTCGCGGCTGCGTTTGCATTGCCTGTTCATACAGGTTCAGCACCGCTTCTATTGCGCGGTCGCCGATGGCGTGGGTAGCTACCTGCCAGCCTGCCCGGTGCGCACCCGCAATGAGATCCTGCAACTCTTCCTCGCTGTGCAGCAGCATCCCCGTCGTTTCGGTGTCGGCATACGGCTCCTTCAGCGCGGCGGTGCGGGTGGTCAGCGCGCCGTCGGCAAACACCTTGGCAATGCCCACACGCACGCCGTTGCTGCCTGTACCGATATCCTGTGGCTGCAGCCACCTCCCGTCACGCCGAAGCGCGTTTGCCAGAATCATCAGCGTCACGCGCAGGGGCGCGCCTTCGTTCACCGCCTGCACACAGGCAGCCACCTCCCCTTCCAGGTCGCCCCAGCCGGTGCTGGCGTCTGATGCGGCAGTGATACCCTTCTTCGCCATCGCCTGCGCCGCCAGATGGATGGCACGCACCCGTTGTCGGTGCGACAGCGGCGGCTGGTGCCTGGTCACCAAATCTGTGGCTCTCTCCAATAAGACACCCGTTGGCTCGCCGTGCGCGTCGCGCTCGATGGTGCCACCGGGCGGGTCGGGGGTCTCGCGCGTGATGCCTGCTATCCGCAACGCTACTGAGTTCGCCACGCCCCCGTGTTTGCTGGTGTGTTCGATGAACACCGGCTTTTCAAGGCTCACCTGGTCCAAATCATGGCGTGTCGGATGCCTGCGCTCCGCCATGCGGTTCTGGTCGTAAAAGCTGCCCACAATCCACGGCGCGTCCGGGTTGTCCTGCGCCCAGCGGCGCAACTGACTGATTAGCGACGGGATGTCAGGGGCGTGTTCCGGGCTCAGGTTCGCCGCGCTCAAATCCAGTCCGTATGCCAGAATGTGGCAGTGGCAGTCGTTGAAGCCCGGCACCACAAACAGCCCGCCGCCGTCGACGCGCTTCGCGGAGGGGTAGCATGCTGCCAAATCCGCCGCATCGCCCACCGCCAGCAAGTGTTCTTCTCGCCAGACCATCGCGCTCGCGACGGGTTGCTCTTCCTCCATCGTGTAGATGGTGACGTTTTTCAGAAGCGTTTCCGGCATTGTGTTGTTATCCCTCACCCCCGACCCCTCTCCCACGCTGTGGGAGAGGGGAGATGGTTGACCTCCGCCTGTCTCTCTCTTCCGCACGGGAAGGATGCTTAACCTCACCCCCTGCCCCTGTCCCGCAAGGAGACGGGTGTTCCGCTACCCAAGCCCCCGCAGGGAAGGGGGGGTTAGGTTCTTTTCACCTCACCCCCTGCCCCTCTCCTAAAAGGAGAGGGGTGTTCTACCCCCTTCCCTCGCAGGGAAGGGGGACGGGGGTTAGGTTCATTCCTCCCGATACACCACCTTACCCCCAACCATCGTCAACACGGGCTTCCCCAACACCTCCCATCCCTCGAAGGGGGTGTTACGCGACTTCGAGCGGAATCGCTCGGCGCGAACCGTCCACCTGCGTTTCAGGTCAAACAGCGCGATGTCGGCGGGCGAACCCGGCTTCAGGGTGCCTCCGGGCAGCCCCAGCACCTTTGCGGGCTGGCAGCTCATCTTCTCCACCAGCGCGCTCAGGCTCATCCTGCCCGTCGCCACCAGCTCGGTGTAGGAGACGGCGAACGCGGTTTCCAGCCCCACGATGCCGAACGGCGCGAGGGCAAACTCCTGCGCCTTCTCGTGATGGGCGTGGGGGGCGTGGTCGGTGGCGATGGCGTCAATCGTACCATCCAGCAACCCCTGAATGATGGCATCGCAGTCCGCCTGCGTGCGCAGGGGCGGGTTCATCTTCGCGTTTGTGTTGTAATCCAGGCACGCCTCATCGGTCAGGGCGAAATAGTGCGGGCAGGTTTCGGCAGTGACGGGTGCGCCGCGCTCCTTCGCCCAGCGGATGACCTGCACCGCACCCGCCGTCGACACGTGCAGGATGTGCAGGCGGCAGCCGGTAAACAGGCTCATCAGGCAGTTTCGCGCCACCTGTATCTCCTCCGCTACCGCGGGCATCCCGCGCAAGCCCATGATGGTGGCGGTCAGCCCCTCGTTCATGCAGGCGTCACGGGTCAGCGATTTGTCCTCGCAGTGGGTCATGACGGTCAAGCCCAGCTGCGCGGCGTACTCCATCCCCCGCCGCAGCACCTCCGCTGATTGCAGCGGATAGGCGTCATCGGTGACCGCAACGGCTCCTGCCTCCTTCAGTGCCGCCATCTCGCTCAAGCCCTCCGGCTGCAAGCCCTTCGTGATGGCAGCCACCGGATACACCCGCGCGACGCCGACCTCTTCCGCCCGCTTCAGCAGACCGCGAACGACCGACGGTTCATCGAGTGGTGGGTCGGTGTTGGGCATACAGCACACTGCGCTGAAGCCCCCCGCAACCGCCGCCGCCGTGCCCGATTGCACGTCCTCTTTATACTCGTAGCCCGGCTCGCGCAGGTGGGTGTGCAAGTCGATCAGCCCCGGCGTCAGCAGCAGTCCGGAACAGTCTATCACTTCGCAGCTGCCCACATCGTAGGAAGTGCTGTCGTCGGTGATGGCAAGGACGGCGCCGTCCTCCACCACCACGTCTGTGACGCGGTCGATGCCCTGCGATGGGTCGCAAACGTGCGGTTTTCGGAATATTGTTCTCATGCCGTCGCCTCCCCGCCCAGAAGATGGTAAAGCACTGCCATGCGGATGGCGACGCCGTTGGTCACCTGCTCCAGAATGACGGAACGTCCGCTATCCGCCACGTCGTCAGCAATCTCCACACCGCGGTTCATGGGCCCCGGGTGCATGACGATGCAGTCCGGTTTGGCAAGCTGCAGCGCGCCAGCGTTGACGCCCCAGCGTTGGGCGTATTCGCGCAGGCTGGGCAGCAATCCACGCTCCATCCGCTCCTGCTGCAGGCGCAGCGCCATCACCACGTCTGCGTCTTTCACGCCTTCGCGCAAATCGGTGTACACCTCCACCGGCAACCGATGCACATCGCGCGGCAACAGCGTGGCAGGCGCGACGAAGCGTACCTTCGCGCCCATCTTGGTCAGCCCCCACAGGTTGCTTCGTGCCACGCGGCTGTGCGCGATGTCGCCCACGATAGCCACCGTCAGCCCTTCCAGTCGTCCTTTGTGCTGGCGGATGGTCAGCATATCCAGCAGCGCCTGCGTCGGGTGTTCATGCATGCCGTCGCCCGCGTTGACCACCGGAACGTCCAGCGCCTGCGCCACCAGATGCGCCGCTCCCGATTGGGGATGACGCATCACCAGGCAGTCGATGCGCATCGCCCGCAGGGTCTGCACCGTATCCAGCAGGCTTTCGCCCTTTTGCACGGAGCTGGTGGCTGCCGCCACGCTGGTAGTATCTGCCGACATAATCTTGGCAGCGTTTTCAAACGAGACGCGCGTGCGGGTGCTGGCTTCGTAAAACAGCGTGACCACCTGCCTGCCGCGCAGGGTAGGCACCTTTTTGACAGGGCGTTCCAGTATCTCTTTGAACGACTGCGCCGTGTCCAGAAGCAGGAGGATGTCTTCTGGACTGGTTTCGCGCAGGGTAATCAGGTCGGTCATCATGCCTGTCGCTCCTGGTCGGGTTTGCGAATAGAGACAGAGTCTTCGCCGTGCAGCTCTTCCAGACGGACCTCCACAAACTCCTGTCGCGATGTGGGCAGGTTCTTGCCCACGTAATCGGGACGGATGGGCAGTTCGCGGTGCCCGCGGTCGATCAGCACCGCCAGCTGGATACACGCCGGACGCCCCAAATCCATCAGCGCGGTGATGGCAGCGCGGACGGTGCGCCCGGTATAGATGACCTCGTCCACCAGCACCACCTTTTTGCCGGTGATGTCCACCGGGATGCGCGTTGCGCCGATGTCGGAAACGGTGCGGGTGCGGTAGTCGTCGCGGTAAAGGGAGATGTCCAGCTCGCCGACGGGCACGGCGGTGCCTTCGATGTGTTCAATCAGTCGGCTCAGGCGGTGCGCCAGCGGTGCGCCTCTTCGCAGGATGCCCACCAGTACTAAGTCTTCCGCGCCTTTGTTGCGCTCCAGAATCTCGTGTGCGATGCGGGTCAGCGCGCGCCGCATCTCGTGGGCATCCATCACTTTCACTTCGGTGGGCATGCGTGCCTCCTTTTGCTGTGCGGGCGGCAAGGAGAGGTGCTGAGCGGGCAGGCACTATGCATCGCTCCTTGTCCGCCTCGCTGGACGGACTTAAAGGAACCCGTTGCATAGAGTATAACGGAAGGGATGGCGGTTTGTCAAGGAGGGGCTAGCCTGTTTGTGGTTTCCAATTTGAAATGTCCTATTTTATTCCCAATTTGAAATGTCACATCGTCCGTGCGTTAGCCGAGTTGGGCATTGCGATACTCTACGCCCATACCCCCCAAGCCAAAGGCAGGGTGGAACGTCTGTTCCGCTTCTTCCAAGACAGGCTCATCAAGCAGATGCGGTTAGCAGGCATCACCGACTACACGCAGGCGAACCGCTTCCTGCAGGAGCAGTTTCTGCCCTGGTATAACCAGCAGTATACCCGTTGCGTGCCGAATCGTTACCGCGCTTTGCCTGAAGAGGTAGACCTGCCGCTGGTGTTCTCCATTTGGATATGTGACATTTCAAACTGGGAATTAAATGTGACTCGCCACTGGTAACAATAGGCAAGCACGCGCCCTCAGGTTACCTGTACATCCATCTCACTGTTTCATACAACTCGCCAAACTGCGTGCGCTGGTGGCGGTAGAGAGCGGCGTTCTCCTCGCGGGGCTCCATCCGCCTCGTGGGCGCGGCAATCCGTTTGGCGATACCGAAGGACTCATACGCGCCCACCGCCACCCCCGCAATCACCGCCGCGCCCAGCGCCGTGCTGGTCTCCGCGTGATGGGGGATTTCTATCGGACAGCCGTACATGTCTGCCAGAATGCGCATCCATTCCGCGTTGCGCGTGCCGCCGCCCACCACGCGCACCGTCTCGGCAACCTCTCCGTGCTCGCGCATCACGTCCAGAATGCTTGCCAGTGCACACGCGACCCCCTCCAGCACCGCCCTTGCCAGATGCCCCCGCGTGTGATGTGCCTGCAGCCCGAAGAAAACGCCTTTCGCCTGTGGGTTCCAGATGGGCGCGCGCTCGCCACTGAGGTAGGGCAGATAGAGAAGCCCTTCACTGCCTGCGCGCACCTGCGCCGCTTCCTGTTGCAGCCGCTTGGCAGAGGCTCGCCCGCCGAACAGACGGGTGAACCAGTCCCACGCGCTGCCCGCCGACTGCACCGTGCCGAACTGCACCCATCGCCCCGCCTGCGCGGACATCAGCGTGGTGAGGCGCATCTGCTTGTCTGGCGTGAACCGCTCGCGCAAACAGGAGGTCCATGCCGTAGCGCCCACGTAGGTGTAACACCCACCCGGCTCCACCACGCCTGCCCCTACTGTGGCGCACGCGCCATCCCCCGCGCCCAGCACCACAGGCAATCCTTCGGGCAGCCCCGTTGCCCGCGCCGCCTGCGCGGTTACACCACCGATGACCGTCGCCGAGGGGAACACTTCAGGCAGCAGACGAGAGGGAATGCCTGTCGCCTCTATCACCTCCTCGCTCCAGCAAAGGCGTTTGACATCGTATATCCCCGTCAGCGAGGCATCAGACGGGTCAGTAAAGCCCCATCTGCCTGTCAGTCTGCCCGCACAGTAGTCCTTGCATTGCAGCATCCACCGGGCTTGCGAGACCACTTCTGGCTCCCGCTCCTGCAGCATCATCAACTTGGGCAGGGAGTAGAATGGTGCGAGGCGGTTGCCAGTTATGGCGTAGTATCGCTCCTCACCCATGCGTTGCCGCAGGCGTTCACACGGTTGCTGGGCGCGGATGTCGGCATGGATAAGCGCGGGACGGAGCGGTCTGCCCTGCTCGTCCACCAGCACTACACCGTTCATGTGCCCGCTGAAGCCGACCGCCACCAGCTGGCGGCGTCGGTTGGGGTCTTTCTCCAGCAGGACGCGACAGCACCGCACGACCGTCCGCCACCAGTCGGCAGGGTTCTGCTCGGCGGCAAGGGGAGCGGGATGGGCGGTGCGGTAGCCCGCGAAGGCGGTATCGATGATCTGCCCCCGCTCGTCCACCAGCACCGCCTTATTACCGGTTGTGCCCAGATCGTGCGCGAGGATAAGATTCATGTATCCATCTGCGCCCGCAGGTACTGAGCGCACTTCGGCAGCTCCTCACGTGGGTCGCCCGGAATGCCGCACTCCAGCGCCATATAGCCGGTGAAGCCAATCTCCTTCAGTGCCGCGAAGCCCGACCGGAAGTCGGTATGCCCGTAGCCCGGCAACAGGCGCGTGCTATCGGCGAGATGTACATGCGCGAGGTACCCTTTTGCGCTGCGGATGGCGGCGGGGATGTCGCGCTCTTCGATGTTCATGTGGAAGAAGTCCGCCATCAGCTTCAGGTGCGAACCAGCCACGCGCTGGCAGATGCTGACCGCCTGCTCGAGCCGGTTCATGTAGTGGGTCTCGTAGCGGTTCAGTGGCTCCAGCAGGATGTAACTGCACGCCTTCTCCGCCACCTTACTCAGAGGCTCCAGCAGCTTGCACAAGAGTTCCGTCTCCAGATCCACTGCCGAGGCATAGGGCGACAGGTCGGAGATGCGCGGCGGACCGAAGATGGGCACCACAATCACGCCCGTCGCGCCGATTTCGCCCGCAACGTACAGCAGGGTCTCGATGTCCTGCATGGCGCGTTCGCGCTCGCGGCGGTCGGCGTCCAGCAGCGCTCCCCGATAGCCCGCGCAGATGGAGCTGGGCTTAACGGAGTGGTTCTGGGTGAGTCGCTTCACCTCCGCCACGCGCTCCTTGCGCATCCCGCCCTGCTCGGTGTCCAGGAACTGCGCTCCCCAGAACTCGATGCCTTCGTATCCGAACTGCGCCAGGTTGTCCAGCTTCTCCTGAAGCGTGTTGCCCGGCGCCATGCCATCCTGACAAGCCAGTTTCATCGCAGTCTCCTCCTGTTTGGATATCCGCTACCGTGAAGTGTCGGGACGGGCGCAACGCTCCCACTTGCCCGGCATGTGCGGATGGGGCTTGTGCGGCTCGGTCTGATACCAGAACGCCACGCTGGAGTAGTCGTTGTTTTGCAGGTTGGCGTGCCCGTGCTCGATGGTTACCTTCAGCGATTTGGTGAAAACCACCGGGTCCTGAATATGGAATCGGTAGCTGGTGCATTTGTGCCGTCCGGGGTAGCGCGGGTCATGCTCCCAGATGGATGTGCCCGCGTAGGGATAGGCGTGATTGTGCATCCCCCAGGCGTGGCAGAAGTAGTCCTCCGAACCGGTTCCGTTCAGGGAGGACAGCTCTTCGCCGTCGATGAAGAACATGTCGTCGCCCTCGCCCCACCAGGTCAGTCCCTCCAAAATGGGGTCGATGTTATGCACCGACAGCACACAGCCCACGTAGTGCCCCGCGCCCTCCGCCTCCAGGATCACGTAGTTCTCCTTGCCGTCGATGTTCGGTTCCTGCCAAAACAAGCCGATATCCAGACCCTGACGCGCCAGTTCTCCCTTAATCCCGCGCGTGGGATACTCCTGCCGATACTGGGCGTGGAAGCGCAGGGCGTCTTCGGGCAGCGTATCGTACTCCTCGTAGTCGATATAGAAGTAGAAGGCGTCGATGGGCACATCGCACTCGTTGACCACCTGAATGACCGCCCGCTCGGCAAAAGGCATCTGCCAGTAGCAGTTCATCGCCATATTGCCGCCGCGCTTGCCGTCCAGCTCTGCGGGGGCAACTGTCGCCAGCGGGGCGGAGACAAACGACTGCGCGATGCCGTGCCCCAGACCGAAGAAGTCGCCTAACGGCACGTAGACGCTCGGTTCGGGTTCGTTGTCCCAGTACATCTTCAGCAGGGTCTTACGCAGGTAGTCGCGGTCCTTGCAGGCGACGGTGAACCAGATATGCGTGATGCAGCCTGCACCAGAGATGTCTGCTAACGTAGCGGTTTCGCCAGCAGGTATCTGTCGGAAGTCGGCATTGCCGCCTGTCTTATCGTAGCTGGACACGCGCCTGGTACGTGCATACCGCCGCAGGGTCAGCGATTTCAGCGTCGACAGCGTTAATGGGTTCATGTGCTCCTCCGATTGCAGATGGAATGTATCCCCTGTCTTGCTTCGCCATTCCTGCGGCGGTTCCTGCGCCACCGTCCGCGCTAAACGGATTCGAGTGCCTGCTGCAGGTCTTCGATGAGGTCGTTCACGTCCTCCAGACCGACGGAGAGACGCACCATGTTATCGGGGATGCCGCACCACGCACGCTCTTCGGAACTCATCGAAGCATGAGACATCTTCGGTGGGTAGCCAATCAGCGACTCCGCCCCGCCCAGGCTCTCCGCGAGGTTGAATATCTTCGTGCCTTCGCAGAAGCACTGGGCGGCTTCCGCGCCCCCTTTCACGCCCACCGCAATCATGCCGCTGAAACCGTGGCGCATCTGTTTGCGTGCCAGTTCGTGCTGTGGATGGGACGGCAAGCCGGGATAGCGCACCCACTCGATCTTCGGGTGGCTCTCCAGAAACTGCGCCACTGCCAGGGCGTTTCGGCAGTGCGCCTCCATGCGCACGTGCAGAGTGCGGATGCCCCGCAAGGTTAGCCAGCAGTCGAATGGGCTGGGCACGCCGCCAAAGTCGTTCTGGTAGCGATACAGTTTCTCATACAGCTGGGGGTCGTTGGTCACCACTGCGCCGCCAATCAGGTCGCTGTGCCCGCCGATGTACTTGGTGGTGCTGTGCAACACAATGTCCGCGCCGAGGTCCAGTGGCGTTTGCAGGTAGGGGCTGGCGAAGGTATTATCCACCACCAGCAGGGCGTTGCGACGATGCGCCAGTTCGGCGATGGCTGCAATGTCCAGCACCACCAGCGTGGGGTTGGAGGGGCTTTCGATCCACACCAGCCGTGTGTTGGGGGTGAACGCCTCTTCCACGCGGTTCAGGTCGGTGAAATCGGCATAGGTGGACTCAATACCGTATTTCTCGCGCAGGTGGCGAAACAGGCGGAAGGTTCCCCCATAAATGTCTTTGGTAGCCACGATATGCTCCCCGGTGCGCACCAGCGAGCTCACCGCCGTCTCCGCCGCCATCCCAGAAGCAAACGCCAGCCCATACTGGGCGTTCTCCAGCGCGGCGATACTGCGTTCTAGTGCCCCACGCGTGGGATTTCCCGAGCGGGCATACTCCCACCCTGCTTTAAGTTCGCCTACCTTCTGCTGGACATAGGTGGACGCCATATGAATTGGCGGTACCACCGCCCCTGTTATTGGGTCTGGTTCTTGTCCAGAGCGAATCGCTTTGGTACCAAAACGCATCTTGTTCCTCCATCGAAGTTCTTTTTTTCAGCGAGGTCGCTTCCATCGTCTTGGTCCGACCTCTTTGCTTGAGTGCGACGACCTCGAGGCGTTCTGTGCGTGTTATAGTAACCTAAAACCTCAGGTGCTGTCAAATAGCGGGTTCGTCAGTGCCCCGGTGCGATGTGCAGCAGGAGAACACGCGCACGGGTTGCGAATACAACAGCGGAAATAACCTCAGAGTGGAGGGATACAGATGTCAGAGCCGACAACCCATGTGAGCCCGAGTTACAGCTTCACGGTGCGTCTGGAGTACGCCAACGAGCCCGGCATGTTGGGCAAGATTGCTTCCCTGGTTGGCGCGGAGGGTGGCAGTATCGGCGCGGTCGACATCGTGCGCATGACCAGCGGCTTCATCACGCGCGACTTCACCATCTACGCAGGCAACATCGAACACGCCCAATCTATCCTGAAATCGCTGCGTCAAACGCCTGGGGTCAAAGTCATTAAATACTCGGACCGCACGTTCCTGCTTCACCTTGGAGGCAAGATATCCATGCAGCCGAAGATACCCATCCGCACCCGCGACGACCTGTCCATGGCGTACACGCCAGGCGTGGCGCGGGTGTGCGAAGCCATAGTGGCACATCCCGAAGACGTCTTCAACCTGACCATCAAGCGAAACACAGTAGCCGTCGTCACCGACGGTTCCGCAGTGCTGGGGCTTGGAAACATCGGCGCGGCAGCATCGTTGCCAGTGATGGAGGGTAAGGCGATGCTGTTTAAGGAGCTGGGCGGGGTGGATGCTTTTCCCATCGCGCTGCAAACGCAGGACACCGACGAGATTGTGCGTACGGTGGAGAACATCGCCCCGGTGTTTGGCGGGATTAATCTCGAGGACATTGCCGCTCCACGCTGTTTCGAGGTGGAAGAACGGCTCATCGAGCGGCTGGATATCCCCGTGTTCCACGATGACCAGCATGGTACGGCAGTAGTCACTCTGGCGGCGCTACAGAACGCCCTGCGCCTCGTGAACAAGCCGATGGAGACGCTCAAGGTGGTGGTCAATGGTGCTGGGGCGGCCGGCATCGCGGTGACCAGACTGCTACTACGAGCGGGGATACGCGATATCGTGCTGTGCGACAGGGCGGGAGCCATCTATCGCGGACGAACCGAACACATGAACCCCTACAAAACTGCCGTCGCGGAAATCACCAATCCGCGTGGACTGCGTGGGAGTCTGTCGGAGGTCATCGAAGGTGCGGACGTGTTCATCGGTGTGTCTGCACCGGACACGTTGACGGCAGAGGACGTGCGCAAGATGGCAAAAGACCCCATCGTCTTCGCGATGGCGAACCCGATACCGGAAGTGATGCCTGAAGAAATCGCCGGCATTGCCCGTATCATCGCCACCGGACGTTCTGACTACCCCAACCAGATTAACAACGTGCTGTGTTTTCCCGGACTGTTTCGTGGGTTGCTGGACAGTCGGGCAAGGCGGGTGACTGAGGAGATGAAACTGGCGGCTGCCCGTGCCATCGCTGGTACCATCAAACCCTCCGAGCTGCATGAGGACTATATTGTGCCGAGCGTCTTCGATCGGCGGGTGGCAGAAGCGGTGGCTACCGCTGTGGAACGTGAGGCGTATCGTAGCGGCGTCGCTCAGCGCCACAAGCACCGACGGGGCAAAATGTCCTGAAGCGCTCATGGGGTCGTTGCGGGCATCTCTTGCGCGGGCGCGGCGGCAGGTAACTCCTTCAAAGCCACGCCTTTGAGGCGCATCATGTTCATGGAAGCCGAAAGCACAACGATGAGGATGCCCAGCCACGCTGCGAAAGCCACCCAGCGTGCCCTGTTGCGTTGAATGCCTTCGAACGCCAGTGAGGGGTGCGACAGCGCGGTGGAGATGAAGAACAACACCAGCACCAGCAGTATCTTCGCCCCCAACACCATGTGGTAGTTGGGTTTGACCGTCGGGATAACCACCACCAGATTGTAGATGCCGGTTACCCAGATAAGTACCCAAGCGACGCCTATCACGATGCCCGAACGCCTTTGAACCGCCTTGACAAGGTCGTCTGATACACCCTCTGATCGGCGCAGTATCGGTTGCAAAACCAGATACTGAAACAACGTAAACCCTACTACCGTCACAATGCTCAGCACATGAACCCATTTGACCAACAGATCGCCCCAGTCCATATTACTGCCTCCTTGGTAGATTCGATTGCTGCCACCAATTATGAACAATATGGCTGCAAAAGTCAAATGCCTTTATCAATCGCATTAGCCTGCAAGTATTACCGGTTTTTCAGCGAAGGTATGCATTACACTACAATGATTTCCAATAATGGGATTGAACGTCAAGAACTCTCAAAAGGAGCAGTGCTCACCAGGGCGTAGCACGTCGGTCGTCGTTCCGGGATGAACGACCCGAGAGGAGAAAATCTGATGAACGAACGCATGAACACAGGTAGTAGCCGTGCTGCAGTAGTGCTCGGCATTGTATCTGCAGTGCTCACCTTTGCCGTTACGCTACTCGGTGGCAGCGCGATATATATACATGCCCAGAACCTTGTTGTCCAGGAGGCACGCGACGACCTGTTGTTTACCGCCAGGCTTGCGGTTAACGCTCTGACAACAGGGGCGAAGGTGTCTTCATCTCCGCAAGAGGCTGTCCCCGCCGAATGGCGAGCAGAACTTGCCCGGCTGCATCACCTGACCGGAGGAGTACACCAGATTCATATCTACGCCCTTCGTAACGACAGTCCTCGGTTGTTGTTCAGCACCGCAAGCTCCTCCTCGAGAGGAGAGGTAACATCGGCTTCACCAAGCCTGATGAATGCTTTGCGTTTCCGGCTCACGGTAGCAGAACAACTGGGCAGTAAAGCATCTCGCAACGGTTATCTCTCGGCATACGCCTCCCTCCCTACTCCGGTTCCGATGGTAGTAGTTACCCAGATGCCCGTAAACCGATTAACGGAGCGGCTCGCCGGGTTGCGCCTGGCAGCATCCGCGATATTCATCATCGCTCTCATCCTCTCCACCGGGCTAGGAACCGTCGTCTTCTACTCGCGGCGCCAATCCGAATACAACCAGTGGGTGACCACGCGCGCCGGGTTGCTGGAGTTCGAGATGAACGTGCTGGAACAGATTGCCAGCGACGTTCCGCTAACACAACTGATGGATTCGTTGTGTGAGCAGTTTGAAACGATGGTCGTGGGTGTGCGCTGTGCTGTGTTTACAGTTGCTGGCGATAAATTGAATCTGCTTGCCGCGCCCAACATCGATGCGAGATTGCGAAGCCTGATGGACAATCTTCCTGTGGGCAATACCACTTCTGCCTGCGGCGCCACCGCTTTCCGTAACGAGGCGGTTATTGTGCCCGACACCAGCCTAAGCCCCTTGTGGTACAGTTTTCGGCATATCGCTCAGGAACAGGGCATCGCCGCCTCGTACTCGCTACCGATACGTTCCAGCACGGGACAGGTGCTGGCGGTATTTGCCGCGTACTATCCTTTCAAGCATTATCCCTCCGAAGGCGAGCAGCAGCTGGCGGAGGTCATTGCCCATATCGCCGGAATCGCCATCGAGCGCGCGAGAATGATAGAATCGCTGGCGGAGATGAATCGGCAGCTGCAAGATGCACTCGCGGAAGCCACTCGCATGGCGGAGATAGCCGAGTCGGCAAGCCGCGCCAAATCCGAGTTCCTCGCCAACATGAGCCACGAGATTCGTACCCCGATGAACGGCATCATCGGACTACTGGACATGCTGGCGGATACTTCATTAGACGCCCAGCAGAGCGAGTACCTGAGCCTGGTTCGCGGCAGTGCAAATACTTTGATGGGGATTATCAATGACATCCTGGACCTCTCCAAGATCGAATCCGGGCGCATGACGTTGAATCCCGAACCGTTCGACCCCGCCCAGATGGTGAGAGAGGTTGCCGCGCTGTTCGCTCCACCCGCCCGCAACAAAGGGTTGGGGCTGTATACAGACGTCGCACCGGATGTGCCTCCTGCGGTCATCGGTGACGAACTGCGAATCCGTCAGATTGTCAACAATCTGGTCAACAATGCACTGAAGTTCACTGAGCACGGTAGCATCACCATCGGTCTCGAGTATCTGGGAGAGACAGTCCGCGACGGCGAGCACACCGCCAGACTGCGCATCCGCGTGAGCGATACCGGTATTGGCATTCCACCCGAGAGCCTGCCTCGTATTTTTGAAGAGTTCACCCAGGCGGATGGCTCCATCACCCGTCGCTACGGCGGCACCGGTTTAGGCCTGGCTATCAGCAAGAAGCTGGTAGAGATGATGGGCGGTCAAATCGGCGTGCAGAGCGAGCCGGGCAAAGGCAGCACTTTCTGGATTGACCTGTCCCTGCCTCTGGCAGAAGAGGTGTATCCTCCAGCAGAAACGCGACCAACTGCGCCTCTCGGGTTCACCTCCTGCCGCATCCTGCTGGCGGAAGACAATGAGGTGAACCGCCTGGTCGCGGTGAAGATGCTGCAGAGCCTCGGTTGCACAGTGGATGTGGCGGTCAACGGCGAGGAAGTGGTGAAGAAGGCACTGCAGAACCGATACGATATGATCCTGATGGACGTGCAGATGCCAGAGATGGATGGTTACGAAGCCACCAGACGCATCCGCGAGGCAGAGTACTCGACCGGGGAACACCGCATCATCGTCGCGATGACCGCTCACTCGATGGAGAGCGACCGCCGCGCCTGTCTGGAAGCCGGTATGGACGACTACCTGAGCAAACCAGTGCAGCGCAACAGGCTGGCGGAGATGCTATCCAAATGGTTGAACAGGCAGGAGCTGGCTGAGGCAGCGTAGCCGCACGAGGTCACCCGCGCCCCTTTCGGGTTACCTGGTCAAAGGCGACAACCGCAATCACTACCGCCCCGATGATGAGCTGGTTATAGTCCGATGCGCCCACCATCGCTAGACCGCTACGCAACACCTGAAAGATGAGCGCGCCGATACAGGTTCCCCAGACGGAGCCGCGCCCGCCGGAAAGGCTGCCCCCACCGATGACCACGGAGGCGATAGCGTCCAGCTCCCAGCCCATCGCGGCGGTGGACTGCCCTGTGCCGTAGTACGCCGTGAAAATCACCCCTGCCAGCCCAGCCATCAGACCGCCCAGCGCGTACACCAGGTACTTCAAACGCACTATCGGCACTCCAGATAGACGCGCGGCTTCCTCGTTGCCGCCGAGCGCATAGATTTCACGCCCAAACCGCGTGCGCGTGAGAAACAGGTGAAACACCAGCGCACATACCACCAGCAGCAGCACAGGCACTGGCACCGATACGCCCAGCAGCGGCACCATGCCACTGCCCAGTCCGCGCGTAAAGCCCGAATCGGGGATGGGAATGGTCGCTCCTTTGGTTACCAGATATGCCAGACCGCGTGCGATGCTCATCATGCCCAGCGTGGCGATGAAAGGAGGCAGCTTGGCTCGCGTGATGAAGGTTGCCGAAAGCAGTCCCATTGCCACCGCCGTCAATATGCCCAGCAGGCACGCCGCCACAGGCGAGTGCCCCAAGACAATTGCGTGGGCGGTCACCACCGAGGTCAAGGCGATACAGGAGCCGACCGACAGGTCAATCCCGCCCGAAATAATGATGACGCAAGAGCCAAGCGCAGCCGTGGCAAGGACGGTCATATCGCGAACAGTGGCAAGCAGGTTCGCGGCATCCAGCATCGGATTGGGGCGGTCGGGCCGATGGGTCAGGATACTGAACACGGCGATTTCCACCGCCAGCACCAGCAAGATGCCGAAGTCGCGCGCCCGGAACAGGCGACGCATCAGGTGACCTCCTTATCCACCGGCAGCCGCTTTACCAGGCGGTAGAAGATATTCATGTTCACTGCGACCTCGCGTCGGTAAGCGAGTATCCATCCCATCGCCAGAACGAAGTACAGGACGGTGAAGGCATAGCGTGCCGCGATACTGGGTATCAACAGCTGCACGGCGAACAGCACAAAGAGCAACAGAGCCTCTAATCGGCTGAAGAATCGGTTGGCAATCACGGCGCACGCGAAGAACGATTGCGCGGCGGTGAGAAGCACCTCTTCGCGCGGACGCGGCTCCAGAGGCAGGAAAGAGAAGTGCCCTGCAGATACGGAGTAGATGATGGGCAGTGAGCCTATCAACAGCGTCCACTGGTTGATTTTCGACGAGATAATCGCCGACATCGCAGACGCCACATGCCCACGCAATGCAAAATAGCAGAGGATAATCATTTCCGGCGACTCGGAAGCCAGCGGCGCAATCCACTGGATTAGCAGAAACTCGCTGATGCCAAAGCTCTTACCAAGATCAATTAGCCCCTCGGTAAACGGTTCGGTGGCTATCAGGATGATGAAGCCGGAATACAGGAACATCAGCACATAAGAGGCACGACGCCACCCTCTGGGAAGCGCAGCGAGGGTAGCCACCGGTCCCGTAGGTTCAGGCTCGATGTGCGGGGCACGACCTGCCATCCAGACATATCCCGCAAACATCAGTACAAAGACCACCGCATCCCAAAGAGTAATGGTGTCCTTGAGTGGCAACACCAGAGAGTACAGCGTGGCAACAGTTAGAGTGGTTACCTCAATGGCAAGCACCGGCTCGATAGGAATCTGTCCTTCTGCAGGTATCTTGCCCTGTTTGCGCAATGCCATCCAGCCCAGAAACACCACCGCCGACCAGCCGACGCCGACCAGCAGACGGTTTGCACCCGTCATGTTCGCCGCAACCAGCGGAATGTACTCCGGATGGTGGGCGGCACGCCATGCCAGATAGATGTCCACCGCGTACTCCGGCAGCACAGCAATCAACGCGAGCAGTGCCATCGCCAGCGAGCGCGACACGTCAAACTGAGCCAGCTCCGCCGACCACGAGATAAGAAACGCTGCCCCCAAAATCGCCAGCCCGGATAATACCACCGTAACTGGTGCCGAGGGGTGCGTGCCGAACGCCACAACGAGCCACGGCACGGTCAGCAACACTGTGCCGACCATCAGCGCGATATGAAGCGCCCTGTTAGCTGGCATCGGTTCGCCTCACACGCCTGCCGTCACGAAAGAACCACACCGTTAAAATGAAGGAAACGGTCAGCGCGAGCGCGGTGCCCAGAAACGGCGTAATGTGGCTCGGTATCACCCATTCACCGATGCGGATGGGCACCTTATCATAAAGATATGCCCCCAGCGGTGCGCCCAGCATGGCTCCCACCCCTTGCGCGGTGAACACCGCCCCCATGACCGCACCGCGTCGGCTACCGCCGATCTCCGAGACGAGTGCCATCCACGCCGGTATCGCCAGAATGTAGCCCAAACCGACGATACATCCGCAAATCAACAGCACCCAGTAATTATGCACAAAGGGGATGAACCACATGCCTGCCATCGCCAGCCCAACGCCCAGCCGCATGGCGCGCTCCCTGCCCCACAGGTCGCCAATCCTGCCTGCCGGTATGCTGGCAAGTGCGAACACCACAGCCGGAGGCAGTAACAACACGCCGTACGCGCTTTCACTCAGATGCAGCACCTCCATGGCGTACAGCTTCACCAGCAGCATGACCATGCCGATACCGAAGAAAGAGATAAAGCCCAGCAGCAAGGTATCTGGCACCATCTTTGCGCTCTCCCACATCTCGCGCAGGGAGATATGAGGAGGCTGGACATCGGTGTGGTGTTCGGCATGACGCGGAAAGCGCGCAGGAACTCCCACGAGGCAGACCACCATCGCCAGAAGGAAAAGCAGGCTCGCCAGATAGAAAGAGGCGGTGCGGCTACCCGTCAGGTCATTCACCAGTCCGCCAAGCAGCGGACCCATCGCCACACCAATCAGATAGGTCACATTCAACAGGCTCATGGCGGTCGAGCGGTCTTTTTCTTCCACCACATCAGCCACCGCCGCAAAGATGGTCGGCCACAGTGCGGCTGCTCCAACCCCATCCAGCGCGCGCAGCAACATCAGTCCCAGCGGATGGTGCACCACCACAGTCAGCGGGGCGGTCACCATCGAGATCAGCGGACCAACCAGCAACAGCCTTTTGCGCCCGAATCGGTCACTGAGCAAGCCCAGTGGCGATTTCAATACCGTCTCCGCCAACAGGAAGGCGGCACCCACTGCTCCAACCCATGCGCCCAAACCCAATTCGAAGCGAAGATAGGGGGGCATGGCGGAGAAGTTCACCACGGCGTAAGCCAGCTCCACCACCCCCGCCAGTGCGACCAGCGCAAGTAACGCACGTCCGCGCGAAGAGCGGCGGAGCAGTCCTATTTGCGGCTTCAGCCGGCTGGCTTCCATGGTGCTCCTGAGATCGCCTACTTCAGCACAACCTCTTTACCGGTTTCCGCCGAAGCGTAAATGGCATCGATAATCTCGGTCGCCATCAGTCCCTGCTCGGCGGTAACCTCCGGCTCGGTGTCGTTGATAATCGCCTGCAGGAAAGCGTACACCTCCTGCTGGTGGCTGTTCACTTCACGCAACCCATAGGGCGTGATATCCAGAAGCGTCTGTTCCTCCTCGCGGAAGAGCTTCAGCGGATTGAGCTGCGCCCCACCTTCGGTGCCCAAAATGGTGGTGTTGAAGATGTCGTGTTCAATGTTGGCGCAGAAGCTGGACTCTATCACCAGTGTGGCATCGTTCTCGAAGCGCACCAGCCCCACCGCAAAGTCTTCCACCGTGTAGGTCTTGGGATCCCACTGTCCCATCAAGCCGACCACACCCTCACGTGTGCCGAACTTGGTGTAGGTCATTCCGCTGACCGACACGGGCCTGGGATGCCCCATGAAGAACAGGGTAGCATCCAGAATGTGCACGCCGATGTCTATCAGCGGACCGCCCCCCTGCTTATCCTTCTGGGTGAACACGCCCCAGCCGGGGATACCACGCCGACGCAGTGCCTGCGCCCGGGCATAGTAAATCTCTCCCAGCTTGCCGGCGTCGATAAACCGCTTGATGGTACGCACGCCGGTGCTGAAGCGCATGTTCAACGCGACCTGCAGCTTCTTGCCCGTACGCTTCGCCGCTGCCAGCATCTCGCGCCCTTCCTGTGCGTTCATCGCCATCGGCTTCTCTACCAGCACATGCTTGCCCGCTTCCAGCGCGTCAATCGTGGGCTGCTTGTGCAGGTAGTTGGGCGTGCACACGCTGACCGCATCCACCTCCTTCAGCTTTAACAGGTCACGGTAGTCGGTGAACACATGCGGCACGTTGAACTTCTCCGCGGCTGCTTTCGCCACCTCGGGGTTAATATCTGCCACTGCCACAATGCGGCACAGGTCAGGATACGCAGCGTAGCCGGGCATGTGCGCAGCCTGCGCAATGCCCCCACTGCCAATGATGCCGATGCCTATCGGCTTCTTTACCTTTCTGCTCATCGTCGCCCTCTCTGTGTGGTGATGGTATCCGGGTTGGTTCCCGCGATACTTATTAACGCAAGCCGGATTTTTCTCCTGCTTCTCCAAAATAGTATACAAAAAGATATTGACTTTTGATGCATCATTCTGTATAATGAAAGCAATCAGCCTGGAGCAACAACATGGTCACTCCTGCGAGCGACCTCCAAAAGCCGCAGGGAAGCTCGCCCCTCTGCCCCGTAGATCCACGCAGAGGGGCGTTTTCTCACAGTTCCGCCAGATTGTGTATGACCCTCTCCGGCAGCATCTCTACGGGCGCAGAACGCAGTGCCTCTGCATCCGTGACTCCCGTCAGAACCAGCACCGTGTGAAGTCCCGCCCGCTTCCCCACCAGCACATCGGTATCGAGCCTGTCGCCCACCAGCACCGCCTCATCAGCGGACACCTCACAGCGCCGCAACAGCAGCTCCATGCTGTAGGTGTTCGGTTTGCCAATCACCAGCGGTTCCACTCCGGTGCAGGTCTGGATAGCTGCGACAATCGCTCCTCCACCGGGCACAATCCTTCCTCTCGCGGCGGGGTAAGTCGCGTCGCGGTTCGTGGCGATGAACACCGCACCGTGCTGGATAGCATAGTGCGCGCGGCGCAGCTTGTCGTAGGTGAAATCCCTGTCGATGCCCGCCACCACGTAGTCCGCGCCTTCCTCCTCCGGATCGTTAACCACCTGCATCCCGATACGGCGCAGTTCCTCGTGAATGCCTTCCTCTCCCACAATAAACACCCGCTTACCCGCTGCGCCCTGCGACTGCAGGTAGAGCGCGGTCGCATAAGCAGAGGTCATAAACTCTTCCTCTTCACACGGAATACCCATACCCGTGAGGCGGCGCACATAAGCCTCGCGCGTCAGGGCGGAGTTGTTGGTGAGAAAGCGCACCATCTTGCCCTGCTGGCGCAGGCGGTGTACCGTCTCCGCGGCATAGGGCATGGTTTCCTCACCGCGATAGATGACGCCGTCCAGGTCGAAGATAAACAGACGCAAGCTCATGTTTACCTTGTTGCCTCTTTCAAACTCTTCACAAACCGACGCACTGCCGCCAGCGCCGCCTGCTCTCCCGCTTTCACTCCCTCTGCGACCAACGACACCACCGCACTGCCCACCACCGCCCCATCGGCAATCTGGCACACCGCGCGCACGTGCTCCGGGCGCGAAATGCCGAAGCCCACACATAACGGCAGGTCGGTGAGTGAGCGCATCGCCTGTAGCATCTGCGGTATCTCCTCGGGCAAATGCTCGCGCGCGCCGGTCACACCCGTGCGAGACACACAATACACGAATCCACTGCTCATCTGCGCTACCCGCTTCATCCGCTCCGCCGTGCTGGTGGGAGCCACCAGAAAAATGGTGTCGAGCCCGTGCTGTCGCGCCACAGGATGCCACTCACCAGCCTCGTCTGGAGGCATATCGGTCATGATAACGCCGTCCACCCCTGCCTGACTTGCCTCTCGTGCGAATCTCTCCACGCCCATCTGCCATACGGGGTTGAAATAGGTCATCACCACCAGAGGCACGTTAGTTTGTGCACGCACCCGAGAAACCATTTCCAGCACACGGATTGGGGTCATTCCCTGTTGCAAAGCGCGGAAGGTGGATGCCTGTATGGTGGGGCCATCTGCCAGCGGGTCACTGAAAGGGATACCGATTTCGATCACGTCCGCTCCTGCGTCGGCAATGGTCAACACCAGTTTCTCGCTCAGGTCGGGATTCGGGTCGCCTGCGGTCACGAATATCACCAGCGCGCCCTCGTCTCTCTGGCGCAAGGTGGCAAAACGCCCGGCGATTCGGCTCACAGCTGCCCTCCCAGCGCGCGGGATACGATATCCACGTCCTTGTCACCCCTGCCGGAGAGGTTAATCAATATCGTGCTGTCCTCCGGCATGATGGGAGCGATTTTAATCGCGTGTGCCACTGCATGCGCCGTCTCCAGCGCGGCGATGATGCCTTCCATACGCGCCAGCATTTGCAAAGCCTCCAGCGCCTCTTCGTCCGTAGCGGTCACATACTCCGCCCGCCCGGTCTCTTTGAGGTAACTGTGTTCGGGTCCGACGCCCGGGTAATCCAGCCCTGCTGAAATGGAGTGCGTCGGCATCACCTGACCGTATTCGTCCTGTAGCAGGTAACTCGCCGCGCCATGCAGGACGCCTGGTCGTCCTCTGGCTAGCGTGGCGGCATGTTCATCGGTGTGTAAACCGCGCCCGGCTGCCTCCACCCCAATCAGCCGAACAGGGTCCTCCAGGAACGGATAAAAGATTCCCATAGCGTTGCTGCCGCCCCCCACGCACGCCAGCACCACGTCGGGCAGCTTGCCCGTCAACTCCAGCATCTGCTGACGACTTTCCTGCCCGATGACCGACTGGAAATCGCGCACAATCATCGGGTAAGGATGCGGTCCCACGACCGAGCCGATAATGTAGTGCGTGGTGCGCACGTTGGTCACCCAGTCACGGATGGCTTCGCTGGTAGCGTCTTTCAGGGTGCGTGTGCCGGAAGTTACCGGGATGACCTTCGCGCCCAGCAGCCTCATGCGGAAGACGTTGAGTGCCTGACGATGCACGTCTTCTTCACCCATGTATACTTCGCACTCGAAGCCGAATCGGGCGCACACCGTTGCGGTGGCGACGCCGTGCTGTCCCGCACCCGTCTCGGCGATGATGCGCCTTTTGTTCATCCGTTTCGCCAGCAGGATTTGCCCCAGCGTGTTGTTGATTTTGTGCGCCCCGGTGTGGCAGAGGTCTTCGCGCTTCAGGTAGATTCGCGCCCCGCCCAGGTAGCTGCTGAGGCGTTCGGCGAAGGTGATGGGTGTGGGTCTGCCGACGTAGTGCTGCAGGTAATACTGGAACTCCCTCTGGAACTCGGGGTCCTGCTGTGCCTTATGGTACTCTTGCTCAAGCTCTTCCAGCGCGGGTATCAGCGTTTCCGGTACAAACCTTCCACCGAAGATGCCGAAATGACCGCGCGCATCAGGGGCTGTCTGCAAACTGCCGGACATTCGCGATAAACTCCTTGATTTTCTGATAGTCTTTTTTGCCGGGTGCGCTCTCCACGCCGCTGCTGACGTCTACCGCATAGGGCATGACCTGCGCAATGGCTTCCCGCACATTATCGGCAGTCAAACCACCCGCCAGAATGAGCGGCTTGATTGCCTGCTCGCGCAACTGATGAGCCAGGCCCCAGTCTGCCCGCTCGCCAGTACCCCCCATCTTCTCGGGGTGATGGGCATCGACGAGAAGCGCATCCGCTTCTGCCTGCAGCCGCAGGGCGTGCGCGACATCCTCCTCGTCACGCAAGCGCACCGCTCGGATACGACGCAGATGCAACGGCAGGCGAACAGGCTCAGCCTCGTGCACAAACTGCACTGCATCGACCCGCTGCCAGACGGCATCGCCTGCATCAACCAGTTTTCCAAACACCGCCACCCGTGTCACGAAAGGGGGCACGCTTTCCAGCAGCAGAAACAGGTTGTCACACCTGCCGACATAGCGGGGGCTCGACGGCTCGAACACAAAGCCCACCGCGTGCGCCCCGCCCTCTACCACAGCGTGTATATCCTCTATCCGTGTGATACCGCAGATTTTGATGCGCACCACGAGCGTACACTCCCTCTTAGAGTATACACCACGAAGCGGGCAAACACGCAGTCCCTGCAGCGGATTGCATCCCCCGAAGCGTCAATGAGCCGAGAAACCAGACCGTTTCACCTGTCGCTGTATCCACCACAAAGCCACCAGGTCATAAAGCGTATGCGCCACACAGCATCCCCACAGATTATCGGTGAGCAAGTACAACCCGCCTAACAGCAGTCCAAACGGCATGTAGAACAGTATCATCTTGATACCGTCGCTGTCCCATCGCAACACATGGATGACCGCGAAGAGCAGGGAAGCCAGCCAGATACCGGCAATCGGCTGGATAACGCCGCGAAACAACGCCTCCTCGCCAAACCCAGCCACCACCGACAACAACACCATCTCCTTTGGCTGGAGTTCCGAGAGAAAAGGCGAAACCTGCAGCATCCACCGCTTAAGGAAAGCCCAGGCTGCCCATCGTTCGGATGCGGCGGAACCGGCGACCGCCAGAGCCAGCATGACAGCGGTGAGAAGTACCCCCAGCAACGTGTCCTGCCAGGTGGGATAGATGACCCGCGGCCATCCGGTACGCAGCCAGCTTATCCGCAGAGCAAGCAACCCGAAACCGGCTATCGCCAGCGCGCTTTCCAGCCACACCAGTGTAGACACCAGACGACGCATCGATACGCTCCTGTTGGCATACGCAGTATAACCCAAACGCACTCTGCCGGTCAAATCACGTTGATTTTTGCACCAGATTCCCCGTATACTACTACAGGACAGTGCGGTTGCCGACAATAGGATTAAAACACCGCGATGAGAAAGGATCAGCAACCATGAAATGGCTCTGGACAATCGGACTGGTATGTGTGTGTTTCGCATCGGCGCAGGCGCAACCTCGCCCCTTGCCCGCAGAGATTCAAAAGCGTGTGGATACCATCATGGATGGGGTGGTAGATCGCTGGATTGTACAGATGGACCGCTGGTGGCATGACGGTCAACACGAACATCTGATCAACATGACCTACTTTGCCATTCCACTGGACCCCCACAACATCGATCTGTATGAGAACGCCGGATGGTTACTGTGGAGCTCGGACCGTGACGATGAAGCGGTGGCGCTGTACCAACGCGGTCTGCGCAATAACCCGAACGCTTATGACATGTACTACGAACTGGGACAGTACTACTACATCCGCAAAAAGGATTACGCTAGGGCGCGGGAGTATCTGGAGCAGGCGGTGAAGTTTCCCTGCGAGTGGTTCGTGTGGAACACGCTGGGGCACGTGTATGCTAGGTTGGGGGAGCGCGAAAAGGCTCTGGAGACGTGGCAGGAGCTTTTGCGTCGGTTCCCGATGATGCCGGTAGACCAGATGGAGGCAGTACGGAAGAACATCCGTGACGTCATGACGCGTGATTCTTCACCTTCCTTTGGGGAGAGAGGACAGCGATGACAGGTGTGCTGGACTTGCTCCTGCAGCTGTTGACGTGGGCAATACTGGCGGACGTCATCCTGTCGTGGTTGATGTACGCGAACGTCGTCAAGTGGAGCCCCTGGCACCCGGTGCCGCGCACTCTCAGCCGCATCACCTCGCCCATACTGGACCCGATTCGCAAGCTGGTGCCTCCCTGGCGGTACGGGCTGGACTTCAGTCCCTTTGTGGCACTGATCATCATACAGATTGTTCGTCAGATGATATGGCGGTTGTAGCAATGACCACACCGGTAAGGCTGACACCCATAGACATCACCAACAAGCGATTTCGACGTGCGCTGCGTGGTTACCGCACCAGCGAGGTCGACGAGTTTCTCGCGGAGGTTGGTGCGGATTACGAGGCGGTTGTGCTGGAAAACGCCCGTCTGCGCGAGCAGGTAGCGCAAATGGAGCAGGAGCTGAACCGTTATCGTTCGATGGAGGAGGCGATGAAGGAGGCGCTGGTGCTGGCGCAACGTACCGCCGACGAGCTGCGTGCTACGGCGCATCAAGAGGCAGAAATCCTCCGGGCGCAGGCGGAGATGCAGATACGCCAGCAGTTCGAACAGCAACGAAAAGCCATCGCCGATTTACAGGTAGCCCGTCAGCGGTTCGCTATCGAACTTCGCTCCGCCCTGAACGGTATGCTGGAATTCGTCGAGCGCTACCTGTCCCTACCACCTGCCGAGATAGATACAGAACCGGCGTGCCCGGAGGAGAAGACCGAGCGACCCGAACCGGAGCAGTCGCATGTGGAACAATCCGCCTCAGTTTGAGGAAAGTCCACAGGGCAAAGGTGCAGCTCTGTGGGTAGCTCTACTCCTGTTTGCGCTCATCGTGCTGTCAAACCTGCTGATGCTGCGCCCTCGCATCGTCGACCGCATGGACACGTGGACCACGAAGGTGATGCAGGCTGATTTCAGCGCACGAATGCTGTACGGAGATGTATTACCCTTCAGTGCGGTGCGCGGGGCAGAGTGGAACGAGGTGGTGGGACTGCTCTCTGCCAAAGACGCTCCGCTGGGTGCGCTGGTACGAGCCATTATCCTGCTGCACGATCGCGAAAGCGTCATCGGTCAGCAAGTCGCGCGAGAACGCATTCGGCAGCTGCTGCAGCGTATGCCTGCCGCCCCTACCCGCTTTTCCGCTGAGCAGAAGAAAGAGATACAACGCTGGTGCGAAACGGTATATGGGAATGGTAGCTCTTTGTCCCCCGCAGACTACGAACGGTTCCGACGAACGATTGAGAACTCCCAACTCGGATGGATGCGTCTGCTTGCGTTGAAGCATCTGGAGTTTCTGGCAGGCAACACCGAAGCGGCACGCAGGTGGGATGTCGAGGCTCGCCAGCAGGCAAACCAGCTGCAGCAGATATTCATCGGGGTTTTCCTGGTCGTCGCGATATTGCTGTTGGTTGGGCTGATGCTGTGGCTGACATACGCAGTGTGGAAGAGCAGTGCCCACTCGGCACAGCCGGCACCGCCTTCCCTGCCTTACCGTTGTACGGAAGCGATGCTGTGGGGACTGGTAGCTTACTTCGCCGCGACATACTTCGGGGGGTGGATGGCGGGGGGATTTGTACGCAGTCTGGCTGCCTCTACCCCTTTACTGGTGGTGCTGGTCGTGCTGGTGCAGGCAACGACGGGCGGTGTCGCCGTCTGGTTGCTGCATCTGTTCATGAAGCGTGCGGGCATGGGCTGGCGCGACATCGGCCTGGTCTGGAAACCCTTGTTCCAGCACGTTGGTTGGGGAACGGCGGCTTATGTGGCAACTGTGCCCGTGTTACTGGTGACGGTGGTGGTGGTACAGGTGCTTCTTCCTGCGATACCCACTCCTGCCCATCCTATCGCGGGCGTGGCAATGTCGGAGAACCCGTGGTGGGTTACCATCCTCTTGTTTCTGGTGGCCGCGGTATTTGCTCCGCTGTTCGAGGAGATATTCTTCCGCGGAGTGCTTCTGAATGCCCTGTGGGCGCGCACGGGCAACAAGTGGGCAGGCATTTTGGGTTCCGCGCTGGTCTTCTCGGTATTGCATCCGCAGATGTATCTTGGCTGGGTAGCGGTTTTCGTCATCGGCGTGATGCTGGGCGCGCTGTTTGTAGAACGTCGCAGTCTGTTGCCCTGCATCTGGATGCACGCCCTGAACAATACGCTTGCGCTGATAGCCACCCAACTGCTGAGGGTAGCGGGATGAGCCAGTGGTACCTGAAAGTGCGATTGACCCCTCGCGCCGGACGCAATGAAGTGGAAAGCTGGGACGGCGAAACCCTGCGGGTGCGCGTGACCGCTCCCCCTGCGGAAGGACAGGCGAACAAAGCCTGCCGCGAACTGCTGTCGAAAGCGCTCGATATCCCCAAAAGCGCGATTGTGCTGGTGCAGGGGGCGCACAGCCGCGATAAGGTGTTCCGCATCGAACAGGGCGAACCGGATATAGTGGGCAGGTTCCGCCGACAGTAGACGCCCCTTGCCCCAATCTGCTATAATAACGTTACGCTAACTGTTATCCCTTGCGTTTGCTGGAGGAGAAACACGCATGTTCTCTCCCTCGCGAGAGGAGTTCCATCGTCTGGCGCAGCAGAGCAACCTGATACCCGTGTACCGCGAGATTCTGGCGGACATGGAGACGCCTGTTTCGGCGTTCCGCAAAATCGCGCGGGGGAGATACTCGTTTCTGCTGGAAAGCGTGGCGGGCGGCGAGCGAATCGCGCGCTACTCGTTCCTGGGCACGGAGCCTGCCCTGGTGTTCCGCAGCAAGGGGCGCGAGATACGCCTTATCCGGGATGGAACGGTAACTACCGAGATACTTCCGCAGGGGCAGGACCCCCTGCACCGTCTCAAAAGCCTGCTCAGCCCCTATCGCATCGCGTTGCCAGCCGAGTTGCCTCGCTTTGTGGGTGGGCTGGTGGGCTACATCGCCTACGACATGGTGCGCTTCTTCGAGCGGCTGCCCGAAGAGACGGTGGATGACTTACAGGTGGACGACAGCTGCTTCTTGCTGGCGGATTCCCTGATTATCTTCGATCACGTACGCCATCGCATCATCGCGCTGAGCAACGCGCATGTGGAGGGCAACGCGGACAAAGCATACGAGGAAGCCTGTGCGCGAGTGGACGAGATGATCGAAAGGCTTCGCGCTCCGCTACCGCCAGCCCCCAAAACACCGGCGAGGCAGACGCCCGTTGTCTTCACACCAAACCAGACGCCCGAGCAGTATCAGCAGGCAGTTGCCCGAACCAAGGAGTATATCACGGCGGGCGACGGCACGCAGATGGTCATCTCTCAACGTTGGCATGCCCCTATCCAGTCGCATCCGTTCGATGTATACCGCGCCCTGCGCTCGCTGAACCCTTCGCCCTACATGTTCTATCTGGAGCTGGACGATGTGGTGCTGGCGGGAGCTTCGCCGGAGATTCTGGTGACGGTGGAAAAACGCATCGCCACCACCCGTCCCATTGCGGGCACGCGCCCACGAGGTAAAACCCCTGAAGACGATAAAAGGCTGGCTCGGGAGCTGCTGGCAGACGAGAAGGAGCGCGCCGAACATGTGATGCTGGTAGACCTTGGACGCAACGATTTGGGGCGCGTCTGCGCTTACGGCACGGTGCGCGTGGAAGAGCTGATGACCATTGAGCAGTACTCGCATGTGATTCATATCGTGTCTGATGTGAAAGGCAGGCTTACCCCCGACAAGGATGCTTTCGATGCCCTGCGCGCCTGCTTCCCTGCGGGTACGGTTTCGGGGGCACCCAAAGTGCGCGCGATGGAGATTATCGAGGAGTTAGAGCCGACACGGCGAGGTATCTACGCAGGCGCAGTTGGCTACTTCAGTTTCAGCGGTGACATGGATACCTGTATCGCCATCCGTACCATCGTCATCAAAGACGGGGTTGCCTATATTCAGGCAGGAGCGGGAATCGTTGCGGACTCGGTGCCGGAGCGTGAACATCAGGAGTGCCTGAATAAAGCAGGTGCGCTGATGCGCGCGGTGGAGATGGCGGAAGCCGGTCTCGAGTGAGGTCAGAGATGCTACTGATTATCGACAACTATGATAGTTTCACCTATAATCTGGTGCAGTATTTCGGCGAGCTGGGTGCAGACCTGAAGGTTTACCGCAACGATGCCATCACGCTGGAGGAGATCGAGAGACTGCAGCCCGAGCGCATCGTCATCTCGCCGGGCCCCTGCACGCCGAAAGAGGCGGGCATCTCGGTGCCCCTGATACAACGTTTCGCAGGCAAAGTACCCATTCTCGGGGTGTGTTTGGGACATCAGTGCATTGGCGCGGCGTTCGGTGGAGAGATCGTGCGGGCGCAACAGATTATGCACGGTAAAACCTCCGCGATTTACCATGATGGGCGCGGCGTGTTTCGTTCCCTGCCCAATCCATTTGAAGCCACCCGCTACCACTCGCTGGTGATCGCCCGCGAAAGTTTGCCGGATTGCCTGGAAATCTCAGCGGAGACCTATGACGGAGAGATTATGGGCGTGCGGCATCGAGAGTTCCCGATTGAAGGGGTGCAGTTTCATCCGGAATCTATCCTGACGCAGCCGGGCAAAGACCTGCTGCGCAATTTCCTGAACATGCGTTCGGGATAATATGCTGTTTGTTGTGTCCTGATGAAGAGCATGGAGGGGGGACAAGGATGAACGCTGACGTTCTTCATCATCGCCTTGCGATGATGCAACAGGCGATGTTGTGTGAGGGGGTAGACTGCTTCATTGCCGCGCCATCGGTGAATATGCACTACCTCACCGGTTTCGTGGAGCCAGCGCACGAGCGTTTCATGGCATTGTTCGTGCCCGCCGAGGGTGAACCGACTCTGGTCGTTCCCGCGCTGAGCGCAGAGAGCGCGCGGCAGGAGGCATTCGGGGTCGGCGACATTCGGGTGTGGGAAGACCATGAGGGCGTGGAGCCCGTTTTGCGCGAGGTGGCGCAGGAAATGGACCTCGCCACCGCCATCATCGCCATCGACGAGGATCTGCCAGCGTTGTTTCTGCTGAAGCTGCAGCAGATACTGCCCACTGCCCTGTATCGCCCGGGCACTGAAATCTGGGCAGCGGCGCGCATTCGCAAAGACGAGGACGAGCTGTGGCATATGACACAGGCTTCGCGCTACGCGGATAATGCCTTCGCGGCGGGACTGGCATTGTGCGCCGCGGGCAACACCGAATGGGAGGTTGCCTGCGCCATTGAGGCGGAAGTGGAAGCGCAAGGCGCTGAGATGGCGTTCGGATTACCCATCGTCGCGGCGGGCAAGCATAGCGCCCAGCCCCACTACCGCACGACTAAGACGGTGCTACATCCGGGAGACGTAGTCGTTATTGACTACGGGGCACGCCTGAACGGTTACAACTCCGACGTGACGCGCACCGTGTGTATCGGCGAGGCAACTCCGGAGATACAAAAGATATACAAGATTGTCTATGACGCACACTACGCCGCGCGCGCTGCCGTGAAACCGGGCGTCACTGCAGAGTCGGTAGATGCCGCCGCACGCACGGTGATAGAGAAGGCCGGCTACGGCGAGTTCTTCGTGCATCGTACGGGACATGGCATCGGGTTGTCCGTCCATGAGCCTCCCTACATCGTCAAAGGCAACAAGCAGATACTGGAGGAGGGTATGTGCTTCAGCGTCGAGCCGGGTATCTACCTGCCGGGGCGATTCGGAGTGCGCATTGAGAACGTCGTCGTGGTAACGGCGGACGGCTGTCAGTCCCTGAACTCGGAACCCACACCCCATATTCGGGAGATAGGATAGCAGGTATGACCGTTCAACAAGCGATTGCCAAACTCATCGAGCGGCAGAACCTGACGCGTGCCGAAGCGGCAGCGTTGATGGAAGCCACCATCAGCGGGCAAGCAACGCCTGCCCAAACCGCCGGCTGGCTGGTCGCGCTGCGCATGAAAGGCGAGACGGCGGAAGAGATTGCCGGCTGTGCCGAGACCATGCGCCGCCATGCCGTGGCGGTGCATCCCCAGCGAAAAGCGGAACTGATAGACACCTGCGGCACCGGCGCGGATAGGGTGAAGACCTTCAACGTCTCGACGGCGGTAGCGTTTGTCGCCGCCGCAGGGGGAGTGCCCGTGGCAAAGCACGGCAACCGTGCCGTGACGAGCAAGTGCGGCAGCGCGGATGTGCTGGAAGCGCTGGGATGCCGGCTGGACCTTCCTCCCGAAAAGGTGGCGCAAGCGATTGATGACATCGGCATCGGTTTCCTGTTTGCACGGGCGCATCACCCTGCGATGAAGTACGCCGCCCCCGTCCGACAGGAGCTGGGCGTGCGCACGGTGTTCAACATCCTTGGTCCGCTAACCAACCCCGCCGGAGCGCCGCGCCAGCTGCTTGGCGTGTTCGATGCCAGTCTCACCCGGCTGATTGCGGAGGTGCTACGGGAGCTGGGCACGGAGCGCGCGATGGTGGTGCACGGTGAGCCCGGTCTGGACGAGCTTTCCACACTGGGTGAGACTATCATCGTGCATGTACAGGATGGGCAGATACGCGAAGAGCGAATCGCCCCCGAGCAATTCGGTTTGCGGAGTGCTTCGCCAGAGGAGGTGAGCGCGCCAGACTCGCCGCAATCCTGTGCGGAGATGATACGTCGCCTGTTTAGCGGAGAAAAAGGGGCTGCACGTGACCTTCTGCTCCTGAACGCGGGGGCGGCACTCGTTGTCGGCGGTGCGGCTCAGACCATCGCCGAGGGCATTCAGGTCGCTGGGGAAATCATCGATTCCGGCAAAGCCATGCAGGTGCTGGAAAGCTACATTCAGTTCACGCAGGAGGCAGGCAGGTGACGATTCTGGACACCATCCTGGCTCACAAACGTCAGGAGGTTGCCGAAGCCGAGTTGCGCGTGCCCCTCTCCCAGCTGGAGAAACAGCTATCCGGTGCGCCCCCGGTGCGCTCCTTTCGTCATGCCCTGCAACGAGCTGACGGTCGGATAGCGGTTATCGCCGAGGTCAAGAAAGCCTCGCCGTCCAAAGGGGTACTGCGGGAGGACTTTGACCCCTTGCATATCGCCCGAGTCTACGCCGAGCATGGCGCCAGCGCCATCAGCGTGCTGACGGACGAGCGGTTCTTTCAGGGTCATCTCGACTATCTGCGTGCCATCCGCCAGCAGGTAGACGTGCCCTTACTGCGCAAGGACTTCCTCATCAGCCGATATCAGGTGGTGGAGGCGCGCGTCGCCGGGGCAGATGCCGTTCTCTTGATTGTGGCGGCACTCACCGATGCCGAACTGCGCGAGCTGATTGCCTTTACATGCGAGCTGGGTATGGATGCGCTGGTCGAGGTGCACAAAGAGGTGCAACTGCAACGCGCGCTGGACGCGGGTGCGGTTATCATCGGCATTAACAACCGCGACCTGACCACCTTCCACACCACCTTGGAGGTCACCGAACGCCTCGCCCCGATGATACCCCCAGGGAGTATTATCGTCAGCGAAAGCGGTATCGATTCGGTAGAAGATGTGCGGCGCGTCGCACAGGCTGGGGCACACGCTGTGCTGGTCGGCGAATCGCTCATGCGCGCTGAGGACGTGGGGAAGAAGTTGCGGGAACTCGTGTCCATTACAACATCGGCTATGTCAGTCTGAGTACGCCATTATCGTTGATAATCTTTCCTCCACTGATAAGCGATTCTACCTGTATTTGTACCGTTCTAAGCATGTTCGAGGTTGTCCTTTCAAAACCAAACATCCTGATAACCTCTTTGACCAACTCGGTTGCCTCAATCCCGTAAGAGTTTTTCACAACATATAGTATACCCTGCCGAAGTTCTTCAGGATGGATATATTCTATTTTCTTGTACTGAGGAGGCATGTTACTCCGATTGCGGGGCACGGGTGTTTTCTGAGGCTTTATCCACACGAATTCGCCGTCACAGATGACTTTTCCAGCTCGCTCAACTGCCCTTAGAGCAGCCATGATGTCGCTTCGAATCTTGGTTCCTGCACGTGCATAGCCGCCAGCCTCGCGTATCCGGCGAATTAGCTCCTCAATATGCACAGGGGATTCTTCCTTAGCAACCATAACCACACTTCTAGACAATGCAGTTGTACTTGTGATTGACAGTTTTGCGATATTAGCAAAACGATAATCAGGGAACAAACCGCCGTCGCGAGAAGGTGTTGTTTGGCTTACTCCGTTGTTCACTACGGGAATAACTGGGTTTTCGTCTCTTTTTTCAGGAACGTGTTTAGGGACCGACCACACCTTAACTTCCGAGACACGGTTGATTGCGTCCTCTACAGCCTTTTTCAGGCGCTGCCGCTCGTGTTCGTTATTCCTATACCAGCTTGTGCTCCATATCCGGTGTATCTGCCAACCCCATTGCTCCAAAATCTGTTGGCGGAGGCGGTCGCTATCCCTGGCGCTGCGCGAAGAGTGGTATTGTGCGCCATCACATTCGACCCCTAAAATATACTCAGCCGGATTCAGGGGGTTCACAACCCCGATGTCTACGTAGAATCCGGCAGTGCCTACCTGCGGTCTCACTTCATACCCCCATTCACGCAGCACGTTTAGAACATCCTCCTCAAACGGCGACATAGGTTCCTTTTCCACTACAGGTGGTTCGTCCAAATCTCCAGTCTCAGCATACCTGAGAAAGGTATACAGTGCCCTGACCCCCTTCGGCCAGGAATCATCCATTCGTAGGTCTACGAAACGGATGCCACTGAAAACTTCGCAGCGGTGTCTCGCGCGAGTTATGAGTACATTTAGCCTTCGTTCACCCCCTTCTTTGTTAAGCGGTCCAGAGTTCATTGAAAGACTCCCTTGCTCATCCCTGCCGTAGCCCACGCTGATGAAAATGACATCTCTCTCGTCGCCCTGTATAGTCTCGAGGTTCTTAATAAATAGCGGCTCGTGCAGATGCCTTTTGTCAAATTCGCAAAGCATTGTATCGAGGGCTGGGTCGTCTCGCCTACGCATCTCTAGTTCATCTTCAACAGCGTGTTGCTGGGCGACACTAAAGGCAGCAACCCCTAGTGAAAGGTTCCACGAGTGTTTCAGGTGTTCAATGATAGCATCTGCCACCTTGCTAGCCTCAACCCTGTTCGTTCTAGTTCGTCCCCTTTCATAAACACCCTCAGGTACCGGATGGAAGACCACACCAAGCTCCTTGCACATAAGCAGATTGCTCGGAGGTATCACCAACCGATCGCGATAGAAGAGGCGATTGGAACATTCAATGAGTGAGTGATGCTTGCTTCTGTAGTGCCAACGTAAAAGTCTGTGCCATGGGTGCCTAGGGGGCAAGGCCGCACAAGCCATGTCAAGGATGCTTTCGATGCCGCCCGTTATGTCCTCTTCCTGTTCAGCCTCCGAGATATCGTCCTCAACCAACTTGTCAAAAAACGTCGTCGGGGGAAGCTGCTGACTATCGCAAACCACTACGACTTGTTTGGCACGAAGAATAGCACCAAGTGCGTCCTCTGGTTTCACCTGACTTGCCTCATCAAAAATGACTAAGTCAAACTGCGCGCTGTTCGGAGGAAGATATAACGCCACCGATAGGGGGGACATCATAAACACTGGTTTGATATCAAGTATTGCAGCGCCAGCTTCACTCATTATCCTGCGAACAGGCTTTTGTGCTCGTTGTTTCCTGATTTCGCGCTGAAGCATCAAGAGGTTTCCTGCCCCCCTGTATCGGGGGATTTGCGAAGCGTGCTTTTCTGCAACGCGTAGCCGGTTAATTTGTAGCAGTAGATTGTCTAACTCTTTAAACTTTGCCGTTAAATCAGCGTAGTCTTCTGGCTCGCATTTCCGAAGCACCGGTCGTTGGCTAAGCGCTTCATCGAATATTCCTTGATACCATGTCCAGTCGAACTCAGAGAGAGATACAGCACCGCTTTTTGCCAAATCGGCTAGCCACGAGACACCCGCCCTTTGCGCGTCATCGGTCAAACAGTTGAAACGTACAAGATGTCCCAAGTCCGATATGCAATTGTTCCACTCTTCCAGCTTTACCATCTGCTCGCTGTAAGGTAAAGAAGAGAGGTGCTGCCTAATGACCTGCGCCTGTAGTAGGTCACACAGTGCTTCTAATTCGCTCTCATATTCCACGATAGATAGTGCGCTATAAACAATCTTCAAAAGTACCTCAGAGTTCATAGGCGCCCGTCGCCTTAGGAGCCGGCTTAAATCGATGCTAGCAATCAAAAAGGCAGGAACAGCAAACCGATACCAACGGCGGCCGAACGAGTGGACAGCAAGACGGATTTGAGGTAGTTTCTCTTCCCACGAGGACCTGTTAGAGCGAACGACTTCGCGCAGGTCAATGTCTAATTCTGAATAGGAGCGTAGGCGCTGTAGTGTGTCTTCAGCCCTCTGCAACCGCTCCAACGTCGTCTTAACGCGTGTTCGTACCTCCTCGAGCACTTCCGAGGATATGCTTCGAAGTTCGCTACCCCAAAATGGGTTACGCACAGGTACCCCATAGCGTTGTCTGTATGTCTCAAATCTCTGAACAATCTCACGCACGGACTGATAGGTGTTCAAATCCCAATCCTTCATCATCGTGAAGCGAAGAGGTCTCCGTCCGTTCGCCCTCACTCCCAATTTAATCAACTCATTCGCGCACTGATATGGGCTGACACCATACTGAGATACAGGGGTGTGTAGCGCTGAGCAGTATTCATTAAGCTTCATTCGGACCTGCTCTAATTCTTGGAGCTGCTGTTGAATCCCCTTGACTGAACTAGTCTCGTACTCTATCGTCCTTTTTAGGCTCTCGTAGAAGGATTTCTTAATCGCCTTACTGCTATGAAGCTCAATACACATCTGTGACAAACTAGCTTCATCTAATCTTCGCACTACCACCTCTAACGCTGCACGTTTTTCCGCGACAAACAACACTTTCTTCCCCTCATACACGGCTTCAGCGATCAAGTTTGTAATTGTCTGCGATTTACCAGTTCCGGGCGGACCTTCTATAATCATTGGCTTGGCGTTCTTTGCCTGAACAATGGCCTCGAGCTGCGATGAGTCTGCGTCATAAACTTCAAGTGAACCTTTTACTGGGCGTATTTCATCAAGGTTACCACTAAGTTCGATTGCGTTACATAGGCTAGGATGTTCATTGTCGCCAAATAATATCTGCACTATCTCATGCTCTTCCGGCTTACTACCCGGTTTCCAATTGTTCTCATCCAGGTCTTTGAACATTACATATTTCGCATAATTAAAGAAACCAATGACGGCCTACCCCGGTATGACTGTCCATTGTTTCAACGAAGAAACTTGCCTGGAAATGAGATTAAAGTAATTACTCACGCTACCGCCTTCCTGGTCAAACTCAGAAAGCCTGATACCGAAATCTTTTGCTTTTTCGATCATTGACAGATTGCTAACGATTTCTGTTCCGTCATGGCTAAGGGTGAAACTCTTTGCCGTAGTACGTTCAATGGTAATTGGGATCAACAACATTGGTGCATAGCGGGCTATCTGTTCACCATCCGCTTCAAACCACTGTAAAAGTCCCAACGCTAAGAAGAGAAGGTTGATACCCTGTTCTTCCTGAATCGTACGGGACTCCCGGTAAAATCTTAACAGCTTGTTCTCGAGTGACTTTTCTGTCTCCTTCACCCGCAGCTTTTTCGCTGTAGTTGGGTTAGAACTTCTAGTATCTAGGTCCGCTAAATCCAATTCGTCATCATTCTGAGGTAGCAGCTTCAACGACTTCGCTTCTTGAACTAACATGTTGTACAAAGAGTCCGGGTCTACATCGGTAATCTCAATTGCTGCACGGCTACCGACCCGATAGTTCAAAAACCTATTCCTCAGGCTAAGGTCGATGAGGCGTTTCCGAGCATTCTCGATGCGCAGCCTAATAAGACTAATGTCGTCCACAGAAGTCTCTCCTCGCTCGTAATTACGTCTGACCTTCACCGTGCCCTAACGCACATTATAGTAATGTTGCGTCTAAAACGTCAATACTCTACCAAGCGACTGACATCATTCCCTACCTATTCCCCCTTCTATCTCCTTAACAGAGCAAGCATGGCTGCACTCCTAGGGTGGTAAACATCATTGACTTTCTAATAACCGCACCATGTGATTGCTGTAATTGTGCAACAGGATGTGACTATGGCAAAGAAGGATTTTGTGACGTTTGACACCTGCTCAGGAAAGACTTTTCCGCCCGTTCGCAGGGTACACTATAACCATGAAAAACACTATTCCTACTCGTGTTTACGGCAAGACGGGCATCCAGATGCCCATCCTGGCGCTGGGTGGGGCGGGCGTGCTGCAAGACCTCAACCGCCGTCAGCAGGCGGTCGCCATCATCCGCGAAGCGATAGAGTCAGGCGTCTACTATTTAGACACCGCCGTGCAGTATGCCAACGGCAACAGCGAGATCATCTTCGGGGAAGCCATACAGGGCATCCGCAATAAGGTGTTCCTCAGCACCAAGAGCGCACGCCGCGATTACGATGGAGCCTGGCCTGAGCTGCAGGAAAGCCTCCGCCGCCTGCGCACGAACAGGCTGGACCAGTGGATTGTGCACCACGTTTCCTACCCACACGAGGTAGAGCAACTGTTTTCCCCGAACGGCGCAATGCGAGCCTTCCAGCAGGCGAAGGAACAGAAGATAGTGCGCTACATCGGCGTCTCGGGGCATAATGACCCGAGGGTCTTAAGGACAATGCTCGAACGGTTTCCCTTTGACATGGTGTTGTTCCCCTTGAACCCGGCGGAGCCGCATCACCCCCGTACCTTTGCTCGCGAGTTTCTGGAGTTCGCCGTGCAGAAGCAGATAGGTCTGGCGGTGATGAAGGTAATGGGCGTTGGGAGACTGGTGGGCGATGGGCGGTTCTCGGTAGAGGAGCTGTTCCGCTACACGATGAGCCATCCCGTCCACACAGCGGTTATTTTGCCCAACTCCCTGCGCGAACTGCGCGAACTGGTGCAGGCTGCCAGAAACTTCCGACCACTATTCCGCGAAGCCCGACGTCAGCTTGAGGAGCGAGCGAAGCCGTTCGCGATGCAGGTAGCCAGTATATACCACGAGTGGCCTTGACGGAGGAGTGATTGCGCTTACTCCTCCCCATACGCCTCCTCGATGGCTTTCAGCGGGTCGAACATCTCTTCGATCGGTCCCAGCTGGCGCTCGAGGACGCAGGGAGGCTCGTAGGTATCCAAATCCTCACCCTGCGCAAAGCCTTTGATGAGCTCCACCATGTACAGGAAGTTGCGCAAGGGTACGTCAGGTGGTACGCCGTGGTCTACGGTAGGGATATAGCGACTGAGCTCTCGGGCGGCACGGTAGCGTTTCACCACCTCCCGGCGCACCTCTGCCTTGCTGCGCATCAGCTCCCGTTTGTCGATGCCGCCCATCAGGAACAGGTGGGGATATTGACGCAGGTAACGCTCGGGGTCATTGTTCGCCGCAATCTCCACCGGAGTGCTTCCGTCCAGCGCGTTGGGATGGAACACGTCCAGAATCTGCCCGATGTAGCCGTCGGAGTCCATCATGACGCACTCCACCCCGCGCTCCTTGAAGAATCGGTACAGCCGACGGTAGCGGGGCAGCATGAACTCGCGCATCATGCAGGGAGAAATCATGGCGTGCGTTTTGAACGCCATATCCTCGTTCAGAATCACCAGGTCCACCTTGATCGCCCGCAGGGGCTCGTCGAACAGCTCCGTGATGAACCACGTCCAGTACTCCATCATCTCATGCACTAAGTTCGGCTGTTCCACGCACATCATGCAAAGCCCTTCGAAGCCCGCCCAGTCCCGCGCCGTCCACCACAAACCGGGAACGACAAGGGAAACCGGATTTTCGCTCTGGTTGCACTCCTCCACGCGGTCGCGCCAGCAGACGGTCGCCTGATACACGCGGTAGCCGTCGGGGTTCAGGGTGGGGCGTTCGTTCTCACCGGGCAGAGGGATAGTGCGTTCCGGCGTATGTGGGTCGAAGCGTTTTTTCATCTCCTCGAAGTCGTCAGATGTCTTTACGGGAAACTCCAGGTATCGTCTGGTGGCGAAACCCGCGGTGGGCTGATGGATAGCATCCATCCGCTTCACGCCCCAATGGTCGATCCAGATGCGCACGTTGCCGTGCTCTTCCAGCACCCGCTCCTCAAAGCGGGGGATAGGTCCGCAGTCGAACTTGCCGATGCCTGTGAAGCCTTCCTCACCGATGAACGCACTCCAGTGGCGGTACTGCTCTTCGGAAAGTCCCTGCTTGCGCCAGGCAGCGAAGGTGGACGCGCGAGGACCACCATAAAAGTATGGCATCCGGTCGGGCTGCTGTCCGCGAACGATAGCGCGGAATCGCTCGCGTGGAGTCATGCTGCGTCGTCTCCTCTCACAGGCTTTGCGGTCCTTGCTGTGCAATCCGGCGGAGGGTCTGCTTCACCTCTTCTGGCAACCCCACTATCTCCGCAAAAACGCCCAGCGGCTCTGGCATCTCCGCAGCGGTCACCCACTCCACTCGCAACCAGAAGCCCACCAACACGCGCGAACGAAACACGCCGTCCTCTAACACTGCACGCTCAAACTTGCCCGCGTCGTTCAACACGTAAAACTCCGGTTCCACCTCCGGGCGCGAGTCAATCAGCCAGTATTCGCGCACCCCGCCAGACTGGTATTCCCCGAACTTCTGCACGCGGTCGCGTTGCTGGCTCTCTTCCGAGACCACCTCTACCACCAAATCGGCAGCCCCCTGCAGCCGCTCGGCGGTGAGGCGGTGCAGGTTCGCCTGAGAAACAAACAGGATGTCGGGTTCCCGCGCGGAGCGTTCCAAACGCATCTCAAAGGGGGCAGAGCGAACCTTACCCAACCCATAAAAACTCACATAGCTGCTCAGCAGAGCGACCAGAAATTGAACGATATCCTGATGTCTATCTTTCGGTGGCATAAAGACGATAACCTCCCCCTCTACCCATTCCGCATGGGTATCTTCTTGGCTCCACGCCAGAAACTGCTCATAACTCATGCGGAGGCGACGGACCCCTTCGGGCGGGGACTTGGATACGGTTACCGACATAGTAAAACCTCCTGCCGCAGCCGTGATTCGGCAATAGGGCGACTTACTCCACAAACCATACTACCACCAAAGCGATTGCCGAGTCAATGAACCGCGGTCGCAGGCAGGAATCCCGGCGACAACGGTGAATGTTCAAAAGGGGTATAGCGAGTTCCGCCATGCCACGAGAAAGCAGAAGGGATTGGCAAAAAAAATTTTCTTCAAAGCCTCTCGAAACCCCTTTACAACTGCGCTCCAGATTGTGTAGAATATCTGCGCATGGCAAGGACAACACAATATATTGTGTGAGTAGCGATACAATATTACTACATGTTGTTTGCGCTGACTTTTATCTACTTTTTCCCAGCCCACTGGGCTGAGCCTCGCAGGAACGGGAGCCGGGGGTCAAAAAGCGATGTCGCGACCGGGATTTGTGCATCTGCATACGCATACGGAATACAGTCTGCTGGATGGGGCAAATCGCATCAAACCGCTTGTGCAGCAAGTAGCCAATCTGGGGATGCCTGCTCTGGCGATTACCGACCATGGCGTCATGAGCGGTGTCATCGAGTTCTACGAGGCTTGCCTTGAAGCAGGCATCAAACCTATCATCGGCTGTGAAGTGTATGTAGCACCCCGTAAGCGCACTGACCGCGACCCACGCAAGGACTCTTCGGCTTTCCACCTGCTTCTGCTGGCGAAAAACCTCACAGGCTACAAGAACCTGATACGCCTAAGCACTATTGCATCGCTGGAAGGTTTCTACTACAAACCGCGTGTCGACCACGAGCTACTGCAGGAATATTGCGAAGGATTGATTGCTACCAGCGGCTGCCTGAGCAGTGAGGTTTGTGTGGCGCTGATTAACCGCGATTACGACAGGGCGTTGCGCATCGCGGGCTTCTACCGCGACCTCTTCGGCAAAGAGAACTACTTCATCGAACTGCAGGACCACGGGCTGAGCGAGCAGAGGGCCATCCGCGACGGACTGGTGAAACTCTCTCGTGAACTCGGTGTCCCCTTGATATGTACCAACGACGTACACTACCTGACCGCGGAAGACGCCCGTGCGCATGACGTGCTGTTGTGTATCCAGACGGGCAAAACGATACAGGATGAAGACCGCCTGCGCTATGGCTCCAACGAATTCTACTTGAAAACCCCCGAACAGATGGCTCAGCTGTTTCCCGAACACCCGGAGGCGCTGGAAAATACTCTGCGCATTGCAGAGATGGTGGACCTGCGTCTGGACTTCGGGCGGGTGCATCTGCCCGAGCCGGACCTCCCTGCAGGGCACACAGCCATCAGCTATCTGACGCATCTGGCCCGGGAGGGGATGAGACGCAAATACCACCCGGTTACTCCTGAAGTGGAGCAAAGGCTGGCGTACGAGCTGGATGTCATTGAAAAAACCGGGTTTGCCCCGTACTTCCTCATCGTGCGGGATTTCGCTCAGTTTGCCCGCGACCGGGGGATTTTCTTTGGTGTGCGTGGCTCCGCAGCCGGTAGCATGGTCTCTTACTGCATCGGCATCACCGAGATCGACCCGCTCTATTACGGCTTGACATTCGAGCGCTTCTTGAACCCCGAGCGCGTGCAGATGCCTGATATCGACATGGACTTCGAAGATACGCGCCGGGATGAGGTGATTCAATACGTCACCGAGAAATACGGCAAAGACCGGGTAGCGCAAATCGGTACGTTTGGGACGCTGGGCGCCAAGCAAGCGGTACGCGATGTTGGCAAGGCACTGGGCATCCCTGCACAAACGGTGGATCACCTCGCCCGACTGATCCCTTCGGGGCCAAAGGTGACTATTGATTCAGCCCTGCAGGAAGACTCCGAACTGCAAGCATTAGTCGCCAGCGAGCCCAAACTGCAAGAACTCATCCAAATCGCCAGGCGTCTCGAAGGGGTCGCCCGACACATGAGCACTCATGCCGCCGGGGTAGTCATCAGCCGCGACCCACTGGCAGAGCACGTCCCTCTGGCAAGGGTAAGCGACGGACCACCGGTGACCCAGTACGACATGGGCTCGCTGGAAAAGATTGGCTTGCTGAAGATGGACTTTCTGGGGTTGACCAACTTGACCATCCTTGCCAAAACGTTGCGAAACATCGAGCTGACGCGAGGAGAACGCATCGACCTGCGCAGCATCCCGCTGAATGACCGCAAAACCTACGAGATGCTCGGACAGGGAGATACCACCGGTGTGTTCCAGCTGGAATCGCAGGGGATGCGGCGCAACATCGCAGAGTTGAAACCGACCGACGTGCGCGAGCTGGCAGCGATGGTCGCGCTTTATCGCCCGGGTCCAATGGACCATATCCCCCAGTATATCCGCTCCAAGCTGGGATTACAGCCCATCGTCTATCCGCACCCATCGCTGGAACCGATTCTCAAAGAGACCTATGGTGTCATCGTCTACCAGGACCAGGTGTTGCAAATCGTGCGCACGCTCGCCGGGTTTACCCTCGGGCAGGCGGATATCCTGCGCCGCGCTATGGGTAAGAAGAAATCCGAAGATATGGAGAAGATGCGTTCCAAGTTTATCGAAGGCGCGGTGCGCAACGGTATCGACGCGCAACAGGCAGAAGAGCTTTTCAAGCTGATCGAGCCGTTCGCGGGCTATGCCTTTAACAAGGCGCACGCGGTGTGCTACGCTATGGTCGCCTACCAGACCGCTTACCTGAAAGCGAACTATCCCGTAGAATACTTTGCCGCCCTCATGGCAGCGCACCTCGATAAACAGGACAAAGTGGTGCAGTATGTAGAGGAGTGTCGGCGGCGCAACATCCAGGTATTGCCCCCGGACATCAACCGCAGTGATGTGGACTTCACCGTGGAGGAGGGAGCCATTCGCTTTGGGCTGGGGGCTATCAAAAACGTGGGAAAGGCAGCGGTAGAGGTTATCCTGCGTGCGCGGGCAGATGGACCGTTCACCAGCCTTTTTGATTTCTGTGTGCGCACACTGGAGCAGCAGGGCAACTTCGGCAAGAGCACGGCGGAAACGCTTATCCAGGCGGGTGCGTTCCATTCTCTGGTACCCAACCGCAACCAATTGCTATCTGGTCTAGACGATACATGGACGGCGGCGCAACGCGCCGTACACAACCGACGCATCGGGCAGGAATCACTGTTCGCAGGGGGGCAGATGCAGGAAGTGGAGGCACCTGCCCTGCCGAGCGTGCCCGAATTCCCGCGCGAGCAAATACTCGCCTTTGAGAAGGAACTGCTGGGTGTCTATCTGGCAGACCATCCCCTGCGTTCCCTGCAAACACGCCTGAAGCAGCTGGGGGTGGTGCTCTGCAGCCACCTCAATGAGATGGCGGACGGTGCACAGGTGCGCGTCGCCGGGGTCATTACTGATGTACGTCCTCTGCGAACCAAGCGAGGCGACCGCATGGCAGCAATCACTCTGGAAGACCTCACCGGAACCGTCTCTGCCACCGTCTTCCCCAAGGTGTTCGAAGAAAACAAATCGCTGCTTGTCAAAGACAGCGTAGTGGTTATCGAAGGCAGGGTCAAACACCGCGATCGCTGGCGTGCGGAGGACCCGGAGTCTGGTGAAACACAGGCGCCGGTCGAACTGGTATGTGAAAAGGCGCACGCCCTGACTAACGGTAGCACACCAAACAACGGTAACGGCAACGGAAAACCATCTGCCCGCACACTGCATATCCGTCTGACGCCTGCCCACCGCCCCGCGCTGCGGGTGTTGCGAGAAATTCTCACCAGACATCCGGGCGAGGCGCGATTGGTGTTGCACGTTGATTCCGGCAGACAGCGGTATCGGGTGGTCTCGCACCTGAACGTGGATGTCAGCGATGACACTCAGCAGGACCTGGTACGCATCGTTGGACGCGACAGCGTCTGGCTTCAATAGACCACGCTTTATACACTATTTGTATATGGAGGAGCGCAAAAGTGTATCAGATTACTACTCTGGAACAGCCGTCACTGGGTAGTCCGGCAACACTGCGCAGCTACGTGATTCCAGCGCAGTCCCTATTACTGGACGAGGAACTGGCACCCAGTTTTCTGTCCTTGCATAATGCCCTCCGCCGCGTCTCCGAAGAACTGGCAGAGAGCATGACACAGGTGCTACTGGTGGTTTCGGCAGGATGGGTAACCCCCGATGCTTTCAATGTGGGAGCATGCACACAATATGCTGGGGTTTGTGAGGAAAACTTTATCGGAATCATACCATACAGTTATCATGGCGCCCCACAGCTGGCGCAGCTACTTGTAGAGCGAGGGGCAGATGCCTCCCTGCCGGTAAGACTGGTGGCGGAGCGGTGCGAAATGGACGTCAGCGCGGTAGTGGCGTTACGCGCCCTTCGGCTAAACGAACAGATGCAAGTGATACCACTCAGTATCTGCCCCTTATCTCTGCGCGACAGCTACCGTTGGGGACGTGTGCTTGCGGAAACTGCCGCAGCATGGGGCAAGCGTGTTGCCCTGCTGGCAGTAGGCGGGCTGTCCGGCAGATTGGATCATCGCGAGATTACCGCCGTATCGCCCGAAGGAAAGAAACACGATGAGCAGGTACTGCGTGTTCTGCAGAGCCGGGCGTGGAACGACCTGTTGAACCTGGACCCCCTGCTGTCGGCGCGGGCGCAACCGGTTGGCGGGATGCACCACCTGGCGGTGCTATCGGGCTTTGCCCAACAAGCACGGGAAGTGCAGGTATTGAGTTATCAGGGAATTATCGGTACCGGGAACGCTGTTGTCCGGTGCGTGTAAGGCTCTTTTGTGCTCCCCCCTCAACGCCTCTCGCACAATGCGAGGGGCTCTTTTTATGACGATGCATGGTAATCGGTCTGATGGACTACCAGCAACACCTTCACAATCTCGAGGCGTGAACATAACCACTGTAGAACCTGCTCGACTTGCGCTCTGTCGGGAGGAGGACAGTCCACAGACAAATCGTAGTGGGCGATGCGATGGTCCACCCACGCCCGGAAAGGCGCAGCAAGGTGTTTGAACTCCTCCCGCCACTGCCGAATCACCGACGGGGGAATCGTGGTGGCGCCTTCACCTGCGATTCGGTCAAAAAACCCATGAATTTCTGCACGTTGTGCCGGTTTCGCCTGAAGCAGCACACGGCGGCGGGACAGGCACTCCACATGAGTCTCCATCTCTGTCAGCAGCTTGACCAGCGAGACCGTTCGGTGCCGCGGGTTGGCGTCCACCAGGCGACGCAGGGCGAGAGATACCCCTACCAGGTACAGGGTATCTATCCACGAAATCCACTCTGGTTTTTCCCGAAGATGCTCGCGCAGTTCCGTATACAGCCGATGGTCCTCCTGCAGGCGCTGGTTCTCTGCCTCAATGATTGACAGCCAGCGTCGCCATTTGCGTCGCTTGCTGAGTTCATCCATCAGACGTCAAACAGCCCTCCCCACCCCTGCGAGACGGCTTCAGAGGTTGCCATTATCAAAGAAGGCTCCTCGCTCAGGATATCCACGGTCTGTAAGAGGTCCATCTCCCGCACGGTGCTGCGATGCAAACTGGGATTGTACTCCACATGCAACACGCGGTCCGCGCCTGCCTGTATCTCCTCGATATGCGAGATGATGATAATCTGTTCGAAACGGTCACGCAAGCGGCGCAGCAACTGCAGGGTATTTTCGCGGCGGTCAGCATCCAGCGAGCCGAACACCTCGTCCAGCACCAGCAGTCCTAACGGTTGACCGCTACGCTCGCATATCATCTCTGCCATTGCCAGGCGCAGGCTGAGATTCACGATGTCCTCTTCTCCACCCGAAATGATGGGCTTGGGGCGGTCTTCATCGTAGAGCGTGAACTCGAACTCTTCGGTAATCTGCAGTTGCGTGTAGCGCCCGTCGGTTAGCAAGTTCAGGAGCTCACCCGCGCGCTCCTGTAACTCCGGAACCACTTCACCGTTCAACAGGTCGGCAAAACTGCGCAGCCAGTTGCGCACGGTCTCATCGCGGCGCACCGCGCGTTGCAACTCATGCAGTTCGCGCAGATGTTCCTGCAAGCGCTGCCATTGCTCCTCGAGGGTAGCCACCTGCCCCTCCCGCTGCTGTACCCGTTCCTGCAGGACGCGCACCTGCGTTTCGGCATCCCGCAGCACGCTCTCGCACTGCTCGAACTGGCTCATGACGTGCTGGTACTCTTGCTCGTCGTAAGCCAGTTCCCGCAATCTCTGGCGCGTTTGCTCCAGATGCTCCGATGCAGATTGCAAAGCGCTCTGCAGTTCGCTGTGGCGCGTCTGCAGGCTGTCCAGTCGTTTTGCAATAGCGTACAATCGCAACGCCTCATCCCACGCCGGCTGCAGGTCGACCAGCTCTTTGCGCAGCTGTTCATGGAGTGCCGCATCGTAGCCCGACGGTAGCTGCTGCATCTCGGCTTCGGCGGTACGCATCGACTTCGTAAAATGTTCCAGCGCAGTGCGCAGCTGCTTCACCGTGTCCTGTACCTGCGCACTTTCACGCTGCCATCGGCTGAGGCGGTCCAGCCAAACCTGCCTCTCTGCCGTTGCCTGACCCACAATGGGCTGCAGTAGATCCACTTGACGACGTATCTGCTCGTGCTCCTGGGCGTTGTAAGTGGACGCCACCTGTTCGCGCTGCTGCGACAGTTCATCCATTTGCTGGCGAAGGTTCTGTACCTCCTGCAGCCAGCCATCCCGCTGGCGAATCTGCTCCTGCAATCGCGCGAGCTGCTCACGATATTGCTGCAGGTCGGTACGCGCCTCCTCCAGGTTTGCCCTGCACTGTTCAATAGCCTCGGTATCGCGTTCTGCCTCTGCCTTGCGGCTCAGCGCCGCCTGCAACCGCTTCTCCGCCTCCTGCAGTTCCATGTCAAAGTGCTTCACCACACTGGCGTACTCCTCGCCCAAACGGCGGGTGCAGACAGGACACTCGCCATCGGGTCCCAGTGCTTCCACGTTCTGGCGACGTCGCTCTATCTCCCGCATTTGCTGTTGCACGCTTTTCGCTTCGGCATCTGCACTGGCGATGGCGCTGGCACGTTGTTTCTCCAAACGCCCCAGTTCGGCTTCCAGTTCCCGCACGCGCGCCTCCGCCTCGTGCACCAGCGTACCCGTGCGCTGCACCTCGGTGTCGATTCCCTTTGTGGACGCAATCTGCTGCTCTATCTGCTTCAGTTGCCTGTGCAGAGAGGCGATTTGCGCGTCCAGCGCCGATAACTGCTTCTGCACAGCCAGTTTAAGGCTATCCATCTGCTCGAGCTTGCGTTGAAGGTCTTCTGCCTGCTTCGCCTTTTGCTCCAGTTCCTGCACGCGCTGCTCCTGAACGTTCAGTTCCTCTCTTTGGCTCTGCACACGGGATAGTTCCGCCTCCGCCTGCGCAAGCTGGGTTTCTTTTTCCTTTATCTGTACTGTCAGGTTCTCTATATGTACCCGCAGCTCGGCGCGACGTTGCTCATATCGCTGCAGGTCATCCAGCTGGCGCAGTTGTTCGCGCACCTGTTTGTATCGTTCTCCCTGCGGACGCAGCTCCTCCAGGCGCGCGCGGGCTGTCTGTGCCTCGGACAGCTCACCCTGCAGTCGGCTCAGCTCTTCCTGGCGGGTCTGGATGGTTTGCTCCAGTAGCTTCACCTGTGTTTGCAGGCTGTCGTAAGCTGTCTTTTTTGCCTGCCACTGCTCGGCAATTGGCTTCCGGCGCTCCCAGTCCGCTTTTGCCTTCTCCAGTGTCCGCTCAGCCTCTCGCCACTCAGCGCGCGCCGTCTGCAGCTCCTCCCTCGCCCGCTCCAGCCGTGCCTTTGCCTCCTCGGGACTGACAGGCAGTGATTGTTTGCCCTGCAGCTCCGCACGCCCCTTCGCCAGCTCGGCGTCCATCCACTTCACACTGCGGGTAACGCGTTCCAGTCCCAGCATCCGCAGTACTTCCTCGCGCCGACGCGCCCTGTCGAAGTTCAGGAAATCCAGCTCGCCCTGCTGTGCGAAGAACGAGGTGAGGAACTGGCGATAGGTCATGCCGCCAAGCAACCGCTGCACCATGCTGTTGACTGCCGTGGTGCCGTCCGCAAGTGGTTCCCGCTCCGATTGCAGGCGATACAGACGCGCTCCCTGCGCTGTGCGCTCGATTTCGTAGGTAGTGCCACCCAGTGAGAAGGTCAGCACCGCCTTCGGGTTCGTGCCTCTGCCTCTCTGGGAGCCACCATCCAGCAGGCTCAGAAACAACGGGCGCACCTCCTCTACCTTGCTGCGCAGCGCATCCGACCCGTACAACGACCAGCAGATTGCCTCCAGCAGGGTGCTTTTGCCCGAACCGTTTGCCCCGATAATGGCGGTAATGCCGTCTTCAAAGGTCAGATCCAGCTCCGTATACTGTCGGAAATTGGTGAGCTGTAAACGATGCACCTTCATGCGGATACCCCCTCACCTACCGCGCCCAGAGCCTGCAGTCCACGAGAGATGACCTCCTCCGCGCCGATTTCCACAGGCAGCTCGCCTTTGTGTTCCTCAACAAACTGTCGCCAGCGTTCCTCGATGGGTTGGGCTACACCTGTTTCCGATGTTTGTCCGCCCGCAGAGGGTGAGATGCGCGGAGCCGCGCGAAAATCCACCTGTACGTGGAAAGCATTCTCCATTCCCTCCACGATGGCGCGATGCACCCTCGCACGCTCCGAGTAGGGCAGGTTCAGGATGCGCACCCGCACCAGCGCATTGGCGGTATCTTCCAGCCTGGCTTCTGCCAGTATCTTCTCTATCGCCTCTTCTGTGGAGGCGCATTGCAGGGTGTCCACATCGGGCAGACTGACCACCCGGCGCGTTGGAACCGGTTGGTGACGGATAGCAAGATGCTTGCCCTTCTCGATCTCCACCCACACCCAGCCCTTCTCGCGGTTCTCGCTCCAGATGTTGGTGGTGGTGAACTCTGTCGCACCGGCATACGCCGCGTTGCGCGCCACTTTGCGAAAGTCGTGATAATCGCCGAGCGCAATGTAGTCCCACCGCTCATCCAGCACGCGCGACATCGGCAGGAAGAAGGGCGTGTAATCGTAGTTGAACATTCCCTGCAGGATACCGTGCACTGCGAGTATGTTAAAAACGAACCGCGGGTCAGGCTCTGGCTGCAGGTTCTGTTCTACCAGTTGCACGACACCAGCAGCGGGTATGCAAAACACCGCTGTCGAAAGGTCAGGCAGATGCACCCACTGCGGCATTCCGTACACGGATTTGATACCGGGTATCTCCTCGAATAGCGGGAAGACCGCACTGCTTTCGCGCGTGCGAGGGGTATCATGGTTCCCCCCCAAGATGATGAGCGGCTTGCCGCCGCGTGCTTCCTGAACCGTGCGCAACACTCGAAACGCCCGCCGCAATGACCAGATGCTCGGCACCTTCTTATCGAAAAGGTCCCCGGTAATCAGCACGAGGTCAGGAGACGCCTCCTGTATCGCCTTCATCGCATGGGCAAAAGCGTGATACACGTCTACCTCGCGCTGGTTCACTCCCGTTCTAGCATCTTCCTTAGACAGGGAACGATACCCCAGGTGGGTATCACTGATATGGGCAACAGTCAATACCTGTGCCATACTACGTCGCCTCCAGAGCCTCCACCACGAGGCGGTGCAACGAGGGAATGCTCACCTTGTGGTCTACCCGAAGATTGAATCCCCTGCCCCCCAGCGAGGTTGGTCGTACGACGATATTCTTGGAGGGGCGATAGAAATAGTCGTTTAACCCGCGACGGAGGTCGAAGTTCGCGGTGGTTATGGGATGCACCTGATAACCCAGATTGCGAGCAATACTCAGCGCTTTCAGAAACACCTCCGGTCCGATAACTGCCGAGCCGAAATTGAGGTAACATCCTTCCTTCATTTGAGCCACGCTGTGGCAGAATATTTTGAAATCTGTATAAGTTGCTAATCCCGTTCTTGCACCATCGCAGGCAGGATGCTGATGAATGATGTCGGTACCGATAGCCACGTGTATCGTCACGGGAACCCCCAGACGATAGGCGTTCGCCAGAATGCTGTACTCCTGGTAAGGCAGATTATGCTCCACAATCCACCGGCCAATGGCGTATCCCATCCCCTCTTCGGCGTAGCGATTGATGGCTTCATTCATGAAGCGTCCGGTCTCTTCCGCCATGCCAAAGGAGCCGTCCTCAATACTTCGTGGCACATACTCACTGGTCTCGCCGATCAACGCCATCTCGAAGTCGTGGATGGACACGGCTCCGTTGCCTGCCACGTGGGTGATGACCCCTCGCTTCATCAGGTCAATAATCAGCAACGAGAGCCCGCTTTTGACCACATGACCGCCCATCATCACGATGATTTGCTTCTTTTCCTTAGCCGCCCGTATTACCCGTCTGACCAGCTGCAGAAAGTTCCGATTCTGCCAGACGGGAAAATCCCGTGTATCGGCGATGAAATCCGACCGCTTGACCAGATTGTGGCGTTCGGCAATCGGATACGTCTTGATTCTGGACAGGTCAATTGTGCCTCTCTCCAATCGGGTTCACCCCCCTGTTCTTACCGTCTCACTTATTATTACCGCTTAGGAGTTACGCATTTACCGTGAACAGGTGGCTGGAATACTTTTTCGGCGACTGCGCAGACTATTTCCTGTCAAGCTGAGCGCAAGCGAAGCATCTCAGAACCGCAAAAGAGATTCTCCGCTTCGCTCAGAATGACAGATAATGCCGCTTTATATCGCAAAAATCCGCCGCAGTCTTTCAACTGCGAAACTCCTAACCGCTATTGCGCACCCGAAGATTCCTCTCCATCACCAGGGCGATAGCACCGCGCCATCGCGAGGCCTCGGCGAGCAAGCGCCCCGTCTGCCTGATGATTGTTTCGGGGTTGCAGCCCCCCCGGCGATGACGTAAGGACAACCTGCCGGGAGGCTTGCCCCAAACATCATGATGCTGATGCTCAATCGCTCCAGAACGGCGGTTCAGGCGTCCAGACACCGGAGGCGGCGTCGGGCGCATACACGTCCATGCCGAAATAGTTGCCCAGAGCCTCCCACAGCACATCGCCCACGGAGCCCAGCGTCATTGCCACATGGTGCGGGAAGTGCCGACACAGCACGTCTCTGTAGAATCGCTGCAAGCCGGGAATGCGGCACCATCCATACGCCCCAAAGGTCTTCGCACGGTTCTCCTCAATCGTACCTTGTGCCAGCGCCGCTTTCCACTCGCCATCTGCGCTCTGCGTGATACGGCACAGGGTGACCGGTCCCTCTTTCACCTCGAACTCGATCACTCCGGTCGCGTTATCACGCCCGGTCGTGGTGGCGATAATCTCCTGTACGCCGATGCGCGGAGGTGTCTTGGCGAAAGTGGTGGGATACACGCCGCAGTGCCACAGGTTCGCCAGCTCGGGGTCTTCGTTGTGCAGATTGTTCCAGTCGGCAAGGGTAGCCGGTGCGCCGGATGCCAGCAGTGCGGCGTGCATGGACAGCGTGCCCATAATGTCCGACTCGCACGCGCATGGGATGCCCCGGTCTCCCAGTCGGCTCATTGTGGTGCAGGTACAGATGCCCAGGTTCATCTGGATCGATGTCCAGCACTGGATTGCCAGTGCGTCCAGCCCCTTCTCTTCGATGAAGCGCTCCACAAACAGCTCGAAGCGCGCCATCTTGTTCACTACCTCTGCAGGCACGCCCTTGGCATCCGCGTACTGGGCAATCTGTTGCATCTTCTGCTGCACCTCCGCGCTTTCGGGGTCCATGCGCTGGACAGCAGCGATTGCCTCGGACAAGTCCAGAGTGACCACCGTCGGTCCCAAACGCTGGAGCATCTTCTCGTCGAAGCGGCATGTCCAGAAAGCATCCGGACGCGCACCAATCTGCCCATATCGCGCCTTGCGAATACCGTTGACCACGCGGCACACGGCGGCAAAGCGCAGGATGTCCTTCTTGAACGCTTCTTCGCGAGGGAACAGGATGGGCACCCGTCCTACCGTGTACTCCACACCCAGCTGACGCAGCGCCTCCCCGATCGAGAGCAGCCCGCAGAACGAGTCGCGGCGTGGGGTACTGGGTGTAAGCACTTCCTCTTCCTGGCATCCGAAGATGTAAATCGGCACGTTCAGGTCGGCGGTTTTGATAGCAGCGGCCACGCCTTGCTCATCGCCGAAGTTCACCGCCGCGACCACAATACCGTCTACGCCTTGCTCACGGAAGAGTTTGCCCGCGATGTATGCCTCCTTCAGGGTTTCCACACAACCCAGTTTGGTCATGCTTTCATCTGGCACGACCACTTCGATGCCTGCTTCGCGCATCGCGGTAATGGTCTCATTGCGCATCTTCGCGGCGAGCTCGTCGCTGAAGAAACCGCGGTTTGCGGCGATTAGTCCAAGTTTTATGCGCGGAAGTTGTACCATTGAATATCCCTCCTCCCTGCAGTTATGCATTCATGAAGTGATTCTCTTTCCGATATCGCTTTTTCCTGCTCACGGTTGGAGAAGGGTTTAAGGTTCGGAGGGCCCTCGCCCATCATGGGTGTCCGGCGGATTTATCGAACACCCTCTGACCGACTAAGGGTGTTCGTGGAATCGCCTCGAGGTTTGTTCCAGCGAATGAAGCGACACTTTCCTGTCATGCTGAGCGCAAGCGAAGCATCTCTGCGCCTCAAAAGAGATTCTTCGCTTCGCTCAGAATGACAGATGATGTCGCTTTGTGTCGCCAACTCTGCAAGACTATTACAATTGCCTGACTCCTACCATGTCTCGCACACCCTCTGACCGACTTGCCTTCCAGAACGCTTCGGGGTACAATCCTGTAAAAAGCCTTTCCGGCCTCAGAAGGAGTCAAGAGGATGAGTGAGCATTCCATCACCGAGCAACAGGTTCTGGATGCGCTTCGTTCAGTCGTAGACCCTGACCTGCACCGTGATATCGTCAGCCTCGGCTTTGTGAAAGACGTGAAGATATGCGACGGCAACGTGGCTTTCAAGATAGAGCTGACCACCCCTGCCTGTCCCGTCAAGGACCTGATGAAATCACAGGCTACTCAGGCGGTATTGCAGCTTCCCGGCGTCAAGTCAGTCAACGTGGAGATGACCGCCAGCACGCGTTCTCGCAGCATCGGGGCTGAGGACCTGCTGCCGACCGTTCGGCAGGTGGTGGCGGTTGCCAGCGGCAAAGGTGGTGTCGGTAAGAGCACCGTAGCGGTCAACCTCGCGGTCGCTCTGGCGCAGCTGGGCGCGAAGGTCGGATTGCTGGATGCCGATGTATATGGCCCGTCGGTTCCGCTGATGATGGGCACCCGTGAAACTCCTCCTGTTATCAACGACAAAATCATCCCCATCGAGCGCTACGGCGTGCAAATGATGTCGCTGGGGTTCTTGTTGCCCGACGATAGTGCCGTCATCTGGCGCGGTCCCATGGTCGCAGGCACGGTCAGGCAGCTGCTGACCGACGTGGAATGGGGAGAGAAAGACTACCTGATTGTAGACCTGCCTCCGGGAACAGGTGATGCCTCCATCACACTCTCGCAGTCCGTACCCATAACTGGCGTTGTCATCGTTATGACCCCTCAAGACGTGGCATTCACTATCGCGGGAAAGGCGGTAGCCATGTTCCGCAAGATGGAAGAAACTCTCCGGCGGCCTATACCCATACTGGGTATTATTGAGAACATGTCGGGCTTTGCCTGCCCACATTGCGGTCAGGTCACCTCTGTTTTTGCCGGTAAGGGCGCAAAATACGCTGCGGATAAACTGCAAGTACCGTTCCTCGGCTCCATCCCGCTGGACCCGAACATCTCCGTCAGCGGGGACGAAGGTGTGCCTGCAGTGGTAGCGCACCCCGAGTCCGCACAGGCGAAAGCCTTCCGCGAGATTGCACAGGCGCTGGCGGCACAGTGCAGCATTCACAGCATGGCAGACCATACGCTCCTGCGCGATATACCGTATATGGAGAGGGGCTAGGCACATGATGGCAAACATGCGCTTACTGGGTGCGCACATGCCCACCACAGGTGGTCTTCATAAGGCGATTACTTCGGGTCATGAGATCGGATGCACCGCCGTTCAGCTGTTCACCACCAGCCCGCGCCAGTGGCGTGCGCGCCCTCTTTCCGAAGAGGAGATTGCCGCTTTTGATGAAGCACGCCAGCAGACAGGTATTGATACCATCATATCCCATGACTCCTATCTGATTAACCTCGCTGCTCCGGACAAGGATGTTCTGCAGCGTAGTCGCGAAGCCTTTCTGGACGAGCTGCGGAGGGCTGAAGCGCTGAACATCCCCTGGGTCGTCACACACATGGGTGCGTATCTCAACTCGTCGGAGGAGGCGGGTCTGGCGACACTGGGCGAAAGCGTGCGCTTTCTTCTCCAGCAAACCGAAGGTTTGCGCGTGGGTATCGCCCTGGAAACCACTGCCGGTCAGGGAACCAACCTGGGCTATCGCTTCGAGCATCTGGCTCGCATCATCGACATGGCAGGAGGCTCGGAGCGTATTGGAGTGTGCTTCGATACCTGTCATGTGTTCGTGGCTGGCTATGATATCCGTACCTTTGAGGCATTATCTGCCACGCTGGATGAGTTTGATTGGATTATCGGTCTGCAGCGGCTGAAGGTGATTCACGTCAACGACGCGAAGAAGCCTCTGGGAAGTCGTGTAGACCGCCACGAGCATATCGGCGAAGGTGAGCTTGGACTGGAGACTTTCCGCATCCTGTTGCACGAACCTCGCATCGCACACGTGCCGGTAATCCTCGAAACGCCGGAGCCCGAAAAAATGCATCCCGTCAACTTACAACGGCTGAAAGAGCTTCTCAGCAGCTTTTAGTCAGGACGGCGCTGCAGAGTTCGGCTTGCCTTTTAGTTGAATTCCCGTTTTGTTTGTCTTCTTACTGTTTATAATAAACTTAGACAAGAATCACGTGGTACATGTAAAAAATTTACCAAAATTTTCAGTTTGTGTGGTGAAGCGCTTGACTTCTGCGCATGTGTTGTTATAAGATTAAAGAGCAGGGTCAACCGTCAAACCATTACATGCGACCATGGCAGTGAAAACCAAACATGGGAGGGAATGCGACATGCCCGAGGTGAACATGTATGGCTTCCAAGCCAGACGTCCCAAGACCGAGCGACTTCTGACATTGATGAAGGAAATCCGCCAGCAGGAGGACCTGACGCCCAAGCGATTGGCGGAAAAGCTGGGAGTGTCTGAACGCACGGTGTATCGCTACCTGCGGCTGCTCGAGAACAACGACTTGCTGGCAAAGCGCTACAGCCGAAGGCAAAGGCAGTACATTCTGGAGCCTCAGACCTCCCTGGAACCCATCCGGTTCACTCCGCAAGAGGCTCTCGCTCTGGAGATTGCGGCATCCAACCCTGCCATCATGCAGGGTAGTATCTTCGCCAAAGACCTGCAGAGCGCAATGAACAAAATCCGCTCCATGCTCGATGCCGCAACCCAGCGTGAGGTGGACCGGCTCAAACAGCACGTGAGCATCGACACCGACACCTACGCCAACTACTTTGCCTTCCAGACTATCATGCTCACGCTGCAAAACGCCTTCGCACTCAGACGTAAGGTGCGTATTCGTTACTGGGCTGCCTCTACCAATCAGGAGGAGGAAATCGTCATCCATCCGCTCCATCTCACCTTCCGTGAGCACCACTGGTATCTGCTTGCCTTCTCCGAGCGACACGGCGAGGTAAGGCTGTTCCGCGTGTCCCGCATCCGCGAGGCGGAGATGCTGCCCCAGAAGTTCCGCAAGCCCACTCGCTTTGACCCCGACACCTGGTTCGAGCGGTCGTGGGGTGTGTGGGGTAAGACCGACGAAGTCATCGTGAAGGTGAAGTTCTCGCCTCGTGTGGCGCATATCGTGCGCGACACGCATGGAAGGCGATTCTACAAGATGGAGATGCAACCGGACGGCAGCATGATTTGCATTGCGGAAACCTATGGCACCAAGGAAATCTCATGGTGGATACTGTCATGGGGACCCGATGCCGAGGTGCTGGAGCCGGAGTACTTGCGGCAGGAGTTTGCGAAGATGACGCAGGCGATGGCAGCGCTCTACGCTCCTCAGGGCACAGCCGCTACGTCCGGTGGGATGTAACGTCGCCTCGTCTCCCGCATGTAAGGTAGGAGTGTGAAACGTCCTTCCCCGCGTGGGGAAGGACGTTCCGTTTCAAACAAACACCGTCACGAGGGGCAAAAAAAATAACCGCCTTGTTCAGGCGGTCTGCGGACTGCGGTTGCTGTTGCCGCAGAAGGGAGGGCTTTCCCTCAATCGAGCTGCCGTCACTATTATTGACGCAGCCTCAGCCCTCAGGTTACAACTTTTTTCAGCGACTGGTTATTTTTGCAACCTCGCCAGAGATTCTCTCAGCGACGCCGCAGTCTCTTCCGCCAGAGTATCGTTGATAAACGTGCCAGCCTGCTCGGAACCCGCCAGATACTTCAGTTTGTCGCGAGTACGGTTGAAGGGATAAAACTCCACATGGAAGTGATAGCTGGGGCTATTCACCTCTCGCGCCGGCGACTGGTGCAGCAGCATAATATAGGGGATGGACATCTCCCACAGATTGCGCAACGTGCGCGTCACCACAGAGAGCATCTCCGCCAGCGACCAGTGCTCTTCCGTGCTCATTTCGGGCAGGGTACCGACGTGGCGCACGGGTACCACATGCACCTCGTAGGGGAACCGCGCAAAGAAGGGCACAAAAGCTACAAAATGCTCATTGCGGGTGATAAGCCTTCGCCCATCCTGCAACTCCTGCTCCATCACCGCACAAACCAGACACTTGCCGAACTGCTCATAATACTTTCGCGCGGACAGGATTTCCCTCTCGATCAACGGAGGCAGGAACGGATAGGCATATATCTGCCCATGCGGGTGCGGAATCGTCACGCCAATCTCTTTGCCCTTATTCTCAAAAATCAACACGTACTCCACGAAGGGATAGCTGGACAACTCCTCAAAACGGTCTGTCCAAACTTCCACCAGTTTTGCAATCTGTTCCACCGACAGGTCCGCCATCTCCCCCTCGTGCTGAGGAGTGTAAAGCACCACCTCACACACACCCTGTGCCGGCATGACCGGGGTCAGCGGGGTAGCCTCGACGGCAGGCTCCGGTGCGCTGCGCTGGAGTGAGGGGAACCGGTTCTCAAAGACGACAATCTCGTAGTCGGGATAGGGAACCTCTGTTTCCATGCTGCCCGGTCGGGTTGGACAGAGCGGACAATACTCCTTCGGAGGCAGGAAAGTGCGTTCCTGACGATGCGTTGCCGTAATCACCCACTGCTCCAGATACGGATGCCACCGCAGCTCCGACATGTATCATATTCCTCCACACGTTGTCTGCACCAGATGTTGACATCCGTATTTTAGAGAAGACGTGAACAATTCCCTTCGACACCGTGCAGGGATAACGGCTCTGATGGGAAAAATTACATCTGTGCCAACAAGGCTGAAGTGAGGCGAAACAGGTCATGCGAGTGCTGGAACTGATGCATACTCATGTGGTCACGGTACAGCCAGAGGATACCCTTCGGGATGCAGTGGACAAGATGGACCTTTATCAGGTCAGCGGTCTGCCCGTCGTGGACGACGAAGGTCATCTGGTAGGTGTCATCACCGAACATGACATCATCCGGGAGCTTCTCCCCCAGCCCGATAAGGCGACTACGGAGGAAAGCTACCGCACCGAGTGGCAGGACCTGCCCACCCGCGCGGCGCGAGTGCGTGGTATGCAGGTCAAACAGGCAATGACCAGTAACGTCATTGCGGTAGACGAAAACACCGACGTACTGGAGGCTGCCGCCATTATGCTGCAGAAAAAGGTCAAACGGCTGCCTGTCACCGCCGAGGGCAAACTGGTGGGCATTATCAGCCGCATCGACATCTGTCAGGCAGTGCTGGAAGACCGATTGTGAGGAGGATAATGATGGACTGGCTGCACGAGATTTTAGAGGGCAAGCTGCTCGTTTCCGACGGGGCAATGGGTACCATGCTTCAGTCGATGGGACTGACGGCAGGGCAATGTCCGGAATCATGGAACCTGAACCACCCCGAAAAGGTGCAGCAGGTGCATCGTGCCTATCTGGAAGCGGGGGCGCAGCTGCTGACCACCAACAGTTTCGGCGGCAACCGCCTCCGCCTGATGGCTCACAACGTGAACGGGCACGAGTTGCTGAAGGAAATCAATCGGCGGGCAGTGGAGCTGGCACGCGAAGTAGCAGGCGACTCGGCAGCCGTCATGGCATCCGTGGGACCCACAGGAGAGCTGCTGGAACCGCTGGGCGACCTGAGCGAGGAGCAGGCTTTTGAGGTCTTCAGCGAGCAGATGGCTGCGCTTCAGGAAGGCGGCGCAGACACGGTGATTCTGGAAACCTTTATGGCTCTCGAAGAGATTGTGGTTGCCCTCCGAGCGGCGAAATCGCTGGGCTTGAAAGCGATTGCCTGCATGAGTTTTGGCGCTGGCGAACGCACCATGATGGGAGTCACCCCCGAGCAGGCTGCAACCACCTTGATGCAGGAAGGCGCAGCGGTTGTGGGGGCAAACTGCAGCACCGGCGCACAGGAGATGGTTCCGGTCATTCGGCGCATGCGTGCCGCCGTGCCCATACCGCTTATCGCTCAACCCAACGCCGGAATGCCTGTGCTGGAAGAGGGTAAAGCGGTATATACCCAGAAGCCCGAGGAGATGGCGGAGTTCGTGCCGCAGTTCGTGGAAGCGGGAGCCAGCATTATCGGGTCGTGTTGTGGTTCCACCCCGGAATTCACCCGCGCTATCGTCGCTGCGCTGAATCGCCTGCGCTAAACCCGTAATTCTGACAGCGCAGCACATCGCATCAAATGCCGACGATTCTGACAGGGACTGCAGCTGCGTCCTTCCGGGGGCAACATGGTGAAGCTATTAGCACGTCTCTCCCTGCGCAGAAGACTGTTCATCGGCGTCTTATTGTGTATGGCGGCGGCACTGGGATTGCATACCGCTATCGCCTATCACCAGATGGTTGCGGCTTTACACCAGGCGGGCGTGCCGCACGACATGGTGCTGCAGATTGCCCGGCGGATTCTGACGCAATCCTTGCTGCCCACTCTGTTGGCGAGCCTCGGGGTCGCCGCACTGGCAACGATGTGGCTGATATATCCGGTGGTGAAGCTCATTCGGCGTCTGATCGCCGCCGCCCACGCCATCGCCAGCGGTCACTTCAGCCACCGGGTGACAGCCTCACGCTGGGCGCCCTATGATTTCCACCTGCTTGCAGACAGCTTCAATATGATGGCTGCCCAGCTGGAGCAATACGCTTTGACACAAAAACAGCAGCAGCAAGAGCTGCAACGGCGCAATGAACTGCTGGAGCGCCTTTCAGTAACCGATGCCCTGACACAGGTGGGCAACCACCGGGCGTTTCAGGAGAATCTGCACTCGCAGATTAGCCTCGCCTGCCGCAAAGGACTACCGCTCTGCCTGATGCTTATCGACGTGGACCACTTCAAACAGTATAACGATACGTATGGTCACCTGCAGGGCGATGCAGTGTTGCACGAGGTGGCACGCCTTATCTCCGAAAACATCCGCGCTTATGACTTCGTAGCCCGTTATGGTGGAGAGGAATTCGCGGTGATTCTGCCGGATACAGAAATAGATACTGCACTGAACGTTGCCGAGCGCATTCGGCAGGTCATCGCTCAGCACCCGTTTCCCAACCGCGCGGTGACCGTGAGTATCGGAGTGGCAGGCTGGTGCAGCGGGGTGGATTCCAGCCACCTGATTCAGCAGGCGGATAGCGCGCTGTATGAGGCGAAACGTCTCGGGCGTAACCGGGTATGCGTCGCCCCAACGGACAAGCAGGATGAACAGGCGGCTTAGTATTGACCTTCCTCTATACATACCGCACGGACAAGAGATAGCCTTCGGGAGGTGGCAAATTGATAGGCGTTGGCGTTGTGGGCTACGGCTATGCGGGACGTGTTTTCCACTGTCCACTCATTACCCAGATTGAAGGCTTGCGTCTGGTAGCGGTCTCGTCGCGGGATGCGCAACGCCGCGAACAGGCGCGCCAGCAGTGGAATGTGCGCACCTACGCGCAACCCGAAGAACTTCTGTCAGACGAACAGGTTCAGCTGGTGGTCATCGCCACCCCACACCATACCCACCATGCGCTCGGCAAGATGGCTTTGCAGGCGGGCAAGCATGTGGTGATAGACAAACCCTTCACCATTACCACTGCCGAAGCGGATGACCTTATCCACGAAGCGTGGAAGCGCAACCTCCTGTTGAGCGTCTTTCACAACCGCCGATGGGATTGGGACTACCTGACCGTGCGCAAGGTGATGGAAGAAGGCTTGCTGGGTGAGATATGGCAGGTGGAAAGCTGCGTCGGGCGTTACGGACATTCCAGTCGCTGGCGTTCCCAACGCGAATCGATGGGTTCTCTGCTCCACGACTGGGGAGCGCACCTCATAGACCAGGCGATTCAGCTGATGGGATTGCCCACGCAGGTGATGGCGTGGCGACATTTCCGCATGTGGCAGAGCGACGTTGAGAGCTTCATCCGCGCGGTGCTGGATTACGGCGACGGGCGCACCTTTACTGTGGAAGTGAACTACCTCCGCGCCGCCGAACGTCCCCGCTGGTATGTGCTGGGCGACCGCGGCGGGCTGGTGAAGTATGGTTTGGACCCGCAAGAGGAAGCTTTACGAACCGGGAACATCGGCGCGACAGTGGAACCGCCTCAACATCGGGCACGGGTGTGGTTGCATCAGGAAGAACAGGTCACCGAGCGCACCATAGACAGCGAGCGCGGCGACTGGAGCGAGTACTACCGCAACATCGCGGGGGTGCTGTTGCGCGGCGAGAAACTGGCTGTCCAACCCGAACAGGCGCGAGAGGTCATCCGTGTCATCGAAGCAGCCCTGCAGTCCGCCGAAACCTCACAGCCTGTTCGCCTTTCGTAGTGCACGCACCCCACCGGGATGACAGGCAGGTCCGGGTTTGATACCCCATCCCCCATTGCATTCCAATGTCGACCAAGGGTATACTTTATGTCAGGATTAGAATAGCTAGAGGTTAAACAGTGAGCACCTGCATCCAACAGAGAGAAACGCGAAGATCCCCGTCTACCGGGTGGGAGATAGAGAGGCTCATTGGCAACACGCCGCTCATCCGTTTGCGGCGGGTAACACGGTCACTACCGCAGGGAGTGCAGGTGTTCATCAAAGCGGAATGGTTCAATCCGGGCGGCTCGGTGAAAGACCGTCCCGCATGGAACATGATTCGCGTAGCCGAGCAGGAAGGCTTGCTGACGCCGGACAAAATCCTTATCGACGCCACTTCGGGCAATACGGGCATCGCCTATGCGATGATCGGGGCGGCGCGCGGCTACCGGGTGCAGCTGTGCCTGCCTGCAAACGCCAATGCGGAGCGGAAACGGATGCTGCGCGCCTTCGGGGCGGAGTTAATCCTCACCGACCCGCGGGAGCAAACGGATGGTGCCATCCGTAAGGTGCAGCAAATGGTGGAAGCCGAGCCAGAGCGATACTTCTATCCCGACCAGTATAACAACCCCGCGAACTGGCAGGCGCACTATCAGACGACAGGCGTCGAGATTTGGGAGCAGACGCAGGGCGAGGTCACGCACTTCGTGGCGGGGTTGGGCACCAGCGGCACGATGATGGGCACAGGGCGACGTCTGAAGGAGTACTATCCGGGTATCCGGCTCGTTGCGGTGCAACCGGATAGCCCGTTTCACGGTTTGGAGGGGCTGAAACATCTGGAAACCGCTCTGGTGCCGGGGATTTATGACCCTGCTGTGCCGGATGAAATCATGGAGGTGTCCACCGAGCAGGCTCACGCAATGGCGCGCCAGCTTGCCCGCGAGGAGGGGCTGTTTGTGGGCATCTCTGCAGGGGCAGCGGTATGTTGTGCGCTCCGAGTGGCAGAGCGGATTTCCTGTGGCACAGTGGTCGCGCTAGCGCCAGATGGAGGCAGTCGCTATATCACAGACCCACTGTGGGAAGAGGAGGAGTGATGCTCTCGCTGAGCGCCGAACAGGCTACTAAGATCCGCCAGCACGCCAGAGCGGAGTACCCCCATGAGTGTTGTGGCGCGTTGCTGGGGCGAGAACTGGGTGGCGACGTGCGCTGGGTGGAGGAGGTTATCCCCATCGTCAACGAGCAGAAAGACAACCGCGAACGACGCTTCCTGATTACGCCGGCGCAGATGATGCAGCTGGAGCGCGAGGCGAAACAGAAATCACTGAAAGTGTTGGGCTTCTACCATTCGCACCCCGACCATCCGGCGCGTCCCAGTGAGTTTGACCGAGAGAACGCCCTGCCCTACTATTCTTATCTCATTATCTCGGTTCAGAAGGGCAAACCTGCCGAAATGCACTGCTGGCGACTGCTGGAAGACCGCAGTGGTTTCGAGCGGGAGCCTACCGAAATACGCGGACTTTGACGAGAGAGGTGAATGGCATGGCAATAACCGTTTTGATACCCAGTGCGCTGCAGTCCTACACCGGTAACCAGAGCGAAGTGCAGGTGCAGGCAGGCACAGTGGGCGAGGCGCTGCAGGCGGTGGTAGAAACCTATCCCGACCTGCGCAAGCACCTGTATAACGAGCAGGGTAAGTTGCGCAGCTTTGTCAATGTGTACCTGGGAGAGGAGGATACCCGCTATCTTCAGGGGCTGGGCACACCGGTCAAGGACGGCGATACGCTGATGATTGTGCCCTCTATTGCGGGGGGTAGCGTGTCGGTGGCGGCTCCGGAAGCAGCACAGCAGGCTTGGCTGGACAACGAGGAGATCCTGCGCTACAGCCGACACCTCATCCTTCCCGACGTGGCGATGGAGGGACAGCTGAAGCTGAAGGCAGCGAAGGTGCTATGTGTCGGCGCGGGGGGGCTGGGCGCACCGCTGTCGCTGTATCTTGCCGCGGCGGGTGTTGGCACCATCGGACTGGTGGATTTCGACGTTGTAGACCTCACCAACCTGCAACGTCAGGTGCTTTACACCACCCCAGATGTAGGGCGCCCCAAGCTGCAGGTGGCTAAAGAGCGTCTGCTGGCGATGAACCCAAACATCTCCGTACAAACTTACGAAACCCGACTTACCCGTGAGAACGCGCTGGAGATATTTGCAGAGTACGACATCATCGTGGATGGCACGGACAACTTCGCCACGCGCTATCTGGTTAACGACGCCTGCGTGCTGCTGGGAAAGCCGAACGTATACGGTTCTATCTTCCGCTTCGAAGGACAGGCTTCGGTCTTTTACGCCAAGGAGGGACCCTGCTACCGCTGTTTGTACCCTGAACCCCCGCCGCCGGGGCTGGTACCCAGCTGTGCGGAAGGCGGAGTGCTGGGCGTGCTGCCCGGCATCATCGGCACCATTCAGGCGATGGAGACCATCAAGCTGATACTGGGACGGGGAGAGCCGCTCATCGGCAGGCTGTTGCTGTTCAATGCCCTCAAGATGCAGTTCCGCGAGCTGAAGCTGCGCAAGAACCCGCAGTGCCCTGTGTGCGGGCCCAACCCGGTCATCCGTGAATTGATCGACTACGAGGAGTTCTGCGGGGTGCGCGGAGAGGAGAGTTCGGGGCCGGTGGATGCCATCGAAGAAATTACTCCCACCGACCTGAAGCGACGACTGGATTCGGGCGAAGACATCTTCCTGCTGGACGTGCGCGAGCCGGTAGAGTGGCAAATCTGCCGTCTGGACGGCGCGGTGCTGATCCCCATGAATACTATTCCCGCCCGGATGCACGAACTCGATTCGGCGCGGGAGATTGTGGTCTACTGCCGCTCTGGCAAGCGCAGCGCACAAATCACCGCGTTTCTGAAGGCGGCAGGTTTCCGAAAGGTGAAAAACCTGCAAGGGGGCATCCTGCAGTGGTCCGATGAAGTCGACCCGACCGTGCCGAAGTATTGATGGCGTTTCCGCTGTAGAAACCTCGGCTTTAGACGACGTTTGTCAACGCCCAATCTCCAGGTGAGCCGCGGGCGGGGCGGAGAATGTCCTGCGCGGGGGGCTTCGCGCTTGAAGTGCCGTTTGGCGGATTTATCGAACACCCCTCTACTGATTTGACAAGCACACTTTACTAAAGTATACTTTAGTAAAGTATACTTTAGTAAACCACATTTGGGAGTAGACCGCCATGCCAGCGAGCGCAGGATTTCTACATCCAGAACCGTTTTTCGACCGAGAGGATGAGCTACGGGCTCTGGAACGAGCCTGGTCACATCCCTCTCAGGGAGGCCAAATGGCGCTGGTTTACGGCAGACGGCGTTTGGGCAAAACATACTTGTTGCAGCGCTTTGTGGCAGGCGAAAACATGCCCAAACCCGCATGCTACTACCTCGCTGAACAGACTACCGCCCCAACACAACGATTGCTGCTGGCTACCCAGCTTCTGGAAAGTTTGGGAGGAACCTCTCTTGCCCCATCTGACCTTGCAGTATCGTGGCAAGCCCTCCTGCATTATGTCTGTGAGCAGTGGAAACGTCGGGAACGTTTCATCCTTATCCTGGATGAATTCCCGTACCTGGCGGAACAATCTCCCGACTTGCCTTCTATCCTTCAGGCATGGTGGGATCGAGAAGGTGCCCACTCGACGGTGATGGTCATTTTAAGCGGCTCTCATCTGTCCATGATGAAGGCACTCGGCGAACCCAATTCTCCCTTGTTTGGCAGGTTCAACGCCGGCATTCTGCAAATAACGCCCTTCCGCTACCACCAAACGGCACTTTTCTACGCAAGCAGCCCGCTTTACGGCGTCGTCGAGAAACTCACAATGTACGGGGTTTTAGGAGGAACACCGCGCTACCATGCGCTGGTAGACACCAGCCAGCCGATGGAAGACGAAATAATTAACCTGCTTTTGCGTCCGGGCAGCCCGCTACGCTACGAGGTAGAATATTTGCTTGGCACTCAGCAAATCCGCGACCCTGCCTCCTACAACGCGGTGCTTGGAGTTATTGCGTCGGGGGAGACACAGTATGGGCGCATTCAGCAACTGAGCGGAACGGGAAACTCTCTCAGCTTCTACCTGCGCACGCTCACGGAGCTAGGATGGATACGGGAGGAGATGCCGTTTGCAGAGGACAGCCGCCGCCGTCTGCTCTACCGCGTTGCTGACCCATTCCTTGCCTTTTGGTACCGTTTCATTGCGCCCCACAAAAGCCTGCTGGAGTTTTCTGACCCTGTTTTTGTGTATGAGACGCGAATGAGGCCCTACTTGCCCGTCTATATGGGACAGATTTTTGAACAGATATGCCTGCAGTGGCTGCAAACATACTGCCCAAACCGCTTTCACGTCCACATACTTCAGGCGAGCAGGTATTGGAGCCGCGACGGACGGACAGAAATTGATATCGTCGCCGACCTGTCAGATGGGAGACGCCTTTTTGCGGAGTGCAAATGGAATCTCGGTCGGCCAGCAGGAGCAGACGTTCTTGTGGACCTGAAGGCAAAGGTGCAGACCGTCCCGCACCTTTTGCAGCACAAACGCGCCGTGTACGCCATCTTCGCAATAGGTGGCTTTTCCCCTGAGCTGTACGCTACGGCACAAAGCGTGCCCGATGAAGTTTGGCTGATCGATCAAACGTCCCTCTTACCAAATACCAGTATCGCCAGCGCCAGCACGACCGCGATATATCCGAACACATAGCCGATTTCCCACCCGCTTGGCGGGCTCTCGAAAGCCTGAAACCGCTGGCTGGCTAACATCCGCTCAGGCACGATGACCATCATCTCTTCCAGCACCCATCGGCGCAGGTGATTCATCGGCACCACCCATCGCACGTTGTTTGCCACGTTCAGCAACGTTTCAATATCGAACACGATACCGAACTCGCGCATCGGTTTTTCCGACCATGCCACCCCCGCGGCGATGATGGACAGCGCAATTGTCAAACCCATCGAGGCGAAGGTGGAGAAAAACAGCGTCAGCGTGCCAAACAGCACGGGATACAACAACACCACCAGCGGAGCACGCCATGTCTCCAGATAGCTTTTGCCCATCATCAGGCGAACAGACACGTACAGAAGAACCGTCCAGAATAAGGTGTTGACCAGCGCGAACACCAGCACGCCAATCCATTTGCCCAGCACTACCTGATAGCGATGCACTGGCTTGTACAGGATGGCGTAGAGCATCCCCCGCTCGATCTCCAGCGCAATCGCCCCCGAGGCCAGCGTCATCGCCATCACCGAGCCGAAGAACTTCACTACGTCCAGCCCCAAAATTAGCGTGATGCGGGGAACCACGCTCTGCACAATCGGGTCGTTCGGGCGCACCGAAGCCCCCAGCTTAGCCACAAACACAAACCCAACTACCGCCAGCGAAGCCAGCAAAGAGGCTATCCAGAGACGCCGACGCAGGGTCTCTTTCAGGGTCAAGGAAGCTATCAGATAGACTGCCCTCACTTCGTCTCTTCCACCACCCGCACGAACAGGTCTTCGAGGCTCTCGCGACGTGGCACAAAGCGCATGATGTCTCCGCCTGCCTCCACAATGCACCGCGCCAGCGCAGGGATATCCTCGTCGCTCTGCACTTCCGCCGTGAAGCGGGTACCGTCCTGCGACAGCACCGACGACATCGCACGCACAGCCTGCATGACACGCTCCGATGGAACGCACAGCTCCACGTCCACAACGGGATGTACCTGCAGCAACATGTCCAGGTGTCCCTGCCGCTGTACCTTGCCGCCGCGCAGGATTGCCACCTCATCGCACACCATCTCCACTTCCGACAGCAGATGCGAGTTCAAGAAGACCGTTTTGCCTTGCGATTTGAGGTGCAGGATGAGGTCGCGTACGTCTCGCCTGCCCAGCGGGTCCAGAGCAGAGGTCGGTTCGTCCAGAATAATGAGGTCAGGGTCGTGCAGGATAGCCTGTGCGATGCCCAGGCGCTGTTGCATCCCTTTGGAGAACTCGCGCACCCGCGAACGCGCCCGCTCGGACAACCCTACCTGCTCCAGTACCTCCGGCACACGCCGGGCAAGCAACTGCCGGTCCATTCCAGCCAGCCTGCCGTGAAACCAGAGTAACTCCTCTGCCGAGAGCAGCTCATGAAACTGGAACTTTTCCGGCAGGAAGCCGATGCGCCTGCGCACGCCCATATTCGAAATAGGACTCCCAAAGATGCGGAAGGAGCCAGAGGTGGGATAGACATTACCCAGCAGCATCATGATGGTGGTGGTCTTGCCTGCGCCGTTCGGACCGAGGAAACCGAACACACACCCCTGCGGCACTTTCAGGTCGAGCGAGTCCACTGCAACCACCACTTGCTTCCTCAGTCGGGAACGATATATCTTGCGCAGATGATGGGTTTCTATCGCGTACTGCGTCATACCGTCTGCTTCCACGCCTTCACTCTATTCAAAAAGAACCACGCGCCCACAATCAGCGCGGCAATGGTAACCAGCCCCTGCATTTCCAGAGGCAGCAGCATGAAGACAAAGCTCAACACGGTCAACACCGCCATCACCGTCAGCCAGGCCCGCAACACCTTTTGCACCACCTGCTCTTGAGCCGCCCATTCCTTGAGCGCGGCAAAAGTCTCTATGGGGCTGCCGCACTGGATACACCGCCTGGCTTCGCCGGGGTTCTCCGCACCGCACATCGGACAGAGGACCAGCTTGCGCTGGGCATAGGCTTGCTCGCGCTTCCACGACTGCAGCTTGCCCCTTTCCAATCGCGAGAGCGCAGGCGAACTCTCCACCGCATATTCCAGATGCTCGATGGCTTCGTCTAACCTGCCCAACTTGTACAGCTTCTCCGCCAGAACGACTCGGGCGAGATGGTTTTCGGGGTCTGCGGCAAGAACGTCTCGTGCGCGATACATCTCCTCTTCATCCATCTTTCTCAGCGCACGACGATTGAACATCTCCCCCAGCCAGGGCATTATGGCTACCCCTGAGACCAGCAGCATCAATGCCATGAACGCCAGCCACGCACTGCCGCTCACCAGCAGCAGCCCCATCAGACCGATATACGTGCATAACAGTACCGCCAGCTCCCCGCCTGCGATACTGCCCTCAATCCACCAGCCAATGAAGCGATACACGGGGAACGCTGCCAGCAATGCGCCCAGTATGAAAAGCATCAGCCCTTCGCCAACGCCCATTTCGGTTAGACCTCTATATGAACCAGCTTTGCTCCCGCTTGCTCGTCCTCCTCGTCCCACAATATCTCGACACCGTCGTCGGGCAACGGTTGCCCCGCGTTCTCCAGCTGGATGAGATGGTTCCGCAACAGTTCATTCAGCAGTTCTACCGCCGTTTCCTCGCTCTCGCCGTGCGCCATCAAACCGGGCACCGCAGGCAGTATCGCCACATAACCCTGCGGGTGGTCTGGTTCCACAATGGCACGATAGCTCCTGCCGAACGTCTTCATCGCTTTTCCACCCTCACCGCGTTCTCCCCACTGTTGCCGTTAACCTCAGGCAGGTACATGCCGAACGCCTGCACCGGTCGGGCGCGCACCTGCCCCGGACGCTCCGCCCGCAAAATATAGGTAATCACGCTCTTGCCTTTGGGAATGCGCTCGCACAGATATGCCACCCGGTCATCTCTCACCTCCCGGCGCGAATACCAGTATCTCCAGTCGTACTTGTCCGCCGTGCGTTCCACGAACTCAAAGCCGGAGGGTTTGGGGTCATCGATGACGCCGTAATAGACATCGGTAGCGCAGTGGATAACCAGTTTCACCACCAGCTGCTCGCCGGGGCGGAAGACGCCCTTCGCGGGCTGCAATGTCCACAGATACTCCGATTCGTCGCTGTAACGGCGTAGCAGCCGCCTGCGCTCCTCAGGCGTGAGCTGGCGAGGCACACGCTTGAGATAGGTTCGTTCCACCCGCAGCTGTTGCGCTGTCGCCTGCACACGTTCAGTCGGCTCGAAGTAACGCACCATCACCGACGCCACCACCGCGCCTTCCCCCTCATGCTCGATACGCAGCACATTGTTTCCATCGCGCAGCTGGCGGGTCGGTATCTCTATCGTGTCCTCCGGGCGCAGCCAGTCTTCCGCCCCGTATTGCAGCTCCCTGACCACGCTGTCGTTCAGCACCACCTGCACCCGATGTGTGCCCTTCACTACCTGAGGCATTCTTTGGGCATACTCCACCAGCGCCATGATGACCTGCGCGGTGTCGTTGGTGGATAGCCAGTATTCGCCCTGTCGCTTCTCCGCAAGCCAGCGCAGTGCCTTCGGCAGTAAGGGGTGTCGCGGGTCGTTCCGCACCATCACCCGCGCGACCCATGCGGTAGCGTAGGTATCCTGAGCGTACCACAGCCATTCCACCTGACGATTCATCTGAGGAGTGGCTTCGCGCCAAAAGGCGGTGGTGGACGTCTGGATGACACGGGCGAGAATCTCTTCGTACAGCCGTTTTGCCTGCGCCGGTAAGTTCGCCTGTTGCAAACCCATCAACAGCGCACACTGCGATGACGTGTTCAGATACCGTCGCGCTTCGTACAGACGCAGCAACGGCTTCTGAGCCCAGCGGGGCGAGATTCGCGCCGCCGTTGCCAGCGCATGAGCCTTCTCGTTGAGACGATGCATCCACTGCGCCATCAGCAGTTCCTGCTTTGGTTTTGGTAGTCCCTTCAGATTGGGGGGCTGGGATGGCGTCGCTGAGATGAGCCGGAACAAGGCGTTGGTACCCCGCTGGACGCGCTCCTCCGAGACCGTAAAACCTGCCTCTTTCGCCTCTCGCAGCGCATCCAGTGCCAACGCAGTCCACAAAACATTATCCGTGGAGTGCTCCGTGTATCCCCAACTTCCTGACCCGTACTGCATTGCGCTGAGGCGAATAATGCCTCTGCGCACCGCTTCCTGTGCCTTCTGGCGGCGTTCCGCATCCTGTACGCCCAGCGCGTCCATGACCTCGAGCACCCGCAGCGCGCTGAGCATGGGATGCACCGTTTGCTCCACACAGCCGTAGGGGTAGGTCAATATCTCATCCAGCGCACCCACCGCCGCGCCAAACCATGACGGAGCCACCCGCACGACCGCTTTCAGGCTACCCGGAACGCGCTGGGCTGCCAGACGAAACTGCTTCTCCACCGCTTGTTCCACTACCGAAGCCGAAGCGAAAACACGAGGTACTCCCCGGGGGTATACTGGAACCTTCAGCTCCATGCCGTCGAATTCGTCCGTCGAACGGGCGGTGAGAGTGAAAACTGCCTCTCCCGCCGAATCCGCGGCTACCGTCCATTCCACACTCGCCTGTCCCTGCGGCGGCAGGGTCAACCGTCTGCTCTGTCCTTCCGCGATGCGCACCGAACCACCAACCTGCAGGGAGACCTGCACCTCCTGAGGCTTCCCGGTATAGTTATGCACCACACCTGCGATGATGGAACGGTCGCCCTGCGTCAGGAAACGCGGTGTCTGCAGGCGTACCAGCAGAGGCTTGAAGGTCTTGGCATAGCTGCGTACCATGCCGACGGCGGTATCGGCGGTAATCGCCCGCGCCGTTGCCCGCCACTCGGTGAGGTTTTCGGGCATCCGGAACCGTACCCGCGCTTCTCCGTTGCTATCGGTCACAATCGCGGGGTTCCAGAACGCGGTATCCTCAAAGCGTCGACGGACCTGTTCGTCTCTCTTATACGCCAATTCCTTCGCCGCCCCTGCCGCATACTCTCTGCCGAAAGAAACAGCGGTATTCACTGCGTTGGGCGTCGCACCCCAGAAGAACTTGCGAATGTCTGGTGTGTAGTCGGGCACGATAGCGTAGATGGCTTCGTCCACCACGCCCAGAGCCACCTCCGCCGATACCGGTTTGCCTTCATCGTCGCGCGTGCGGATGGTATACACCGCTTCTTCATCGGGAAGGTAACGCTCTTTATCCGGCACCACTTCCACCCGAAGCAGCTTGCCCTTTGGGGCTACTCGAAGCAGTTTCTGCACGCGGATGAGGCTCTTGCGGTTGACAAGGTTCGCTGATACAAAAGCGTTTGGCGCGTGTTGCCATTCTGTAGGCAGCTCTACCACCCCAACACCGTTGCGCAACCGCACCACGCGCGAGTCGAACACCTTACGCCCCTCTACGGTAAACCACACTTCCGCGTCGGGCACAGAGGAACGTATCAACACCTTCGCAGCCTGTCCGGGCAGGTAGTTCCTGCGATCCAGCGAAAGATCCAGCGTCTGACGCGCGCCCAGTTCCTCGCCTCCATACGAAGAGGTGTACGCCCCGACGCGATACTCACTGCGCGTACTCCGCCCCTGTGCGTCCACCGCTGATGCCCGCAGCAGATACTCGCCTTCACGCGGCGCGGTGAACTCCACGCTGGCAATCCCCCGTGCGTCGGTGCGCACCGTGCGGCTCCACAGCAAAACCTCCTCGTGCTTCCATTGCGCTCGCTGAACACGGAACCACCGTATGCGATACGCCGCCACTTTGACCACCGTGCTTAACGGCTGTTTGGTGCGCGAATGGGTGGCGCGGATCTCGAACTTGGTCGTTTGTCCTGGCTGCAGCCACCATGCCTCCGACCGCCAGTCCAGCCGCACTGCTGCCGGATATACATCCACGGATGCCGATGCCTCTTCGGTGCGGAAGGTCAGGTCGGTTACTTCCACTTCCAGTGCGTAGCTGCAGGGTTCGGCGTGCGCCCGTGCGGGTATACGGATAATGGCGTTGCCCTGGGCGTCGGTGGTGGTTTCTCCCTGCGTCAGCAGTTCACCGTAGCCACCGTATACCTCCCCTTCATCCTCTTCCGTCCCGTACAGTTCGCGGTAGTCGTCCTCTTGCTCCCACCAGCTCCAGTCCCACAGGTAGCGTTTGTAAAGGTAGTAGCGTACCCGAGCCTGAGTTACCGGCGCACCAAAATAGTACTCCGCATGAAGACGGAAGGTTACCGTTTCACCGCGAATGTACACCTGCTGCGCGGGTTCTACTTTCACCCGGAACTCCGGCTTCCGGTACTCCTGTACCTCAAAACCACCGGCGTACTCCGATACCTCCACCGGCTCCATGACGCCTGCGCGCAGGTAAACTACCCTGAAAGAGTACCCTCCCAGAGGTGTCTCCTCGGGCAGGGTAAACTCGCCGGCGAAGGTTCCCTGCGCGCTTACAGGCAGGGTTTGCTCCGCTATCGGTTTGCTTTCTGGGTCCAGGAGACTGACTTTTGCCTCGCTGATTTGGGGTACGCGGTAGTCGTTCTCGACGCGCTCACGCACAATGCCCTTCAAATACACCTTCTGACCCGGGCGATACACCGGACGGTCGGTGAACAGGTAGTGCGTATAAGGAGACGCTTCGCCCCGCGAGATGTAGGTCGCAGCACGATGCTGCCCTTTGAACGCCCACACCATGGCGGCTTCACCGATACCCGGACAGGGCGGGAGCTCAGCGATGCCATCGAGGCTGGTGGTGGCTTGAGCCACAGGTTTGTTCTCTCTCCAGTAAAGCGCCACGGTCGCCCCCGCCACGCCTCTGCCGTCCTGGAGACGCACCACGCGCACCACGGTGTTGCCTGCCGGACCGTATTTGACTACCAGCCCGATATCCGATACCCACAGCAGGCTCGCCCGGGAGTTGCCCCGTCCATCGACGGCGGTGACGACATACATGCCCGCGGGCAGACGGGGTAAACGCACTTCTCGCGCATGGTACAACCGCTGCGCAGAGGGAGGCTTGAGCAGAACCATTTGGGGAGCACCAACGGGCTTGCCTTTCAGAGCCAGTGGGCTGACCTGATTCAGGTGGTATCGCGCCACCTTGTTCTCGTCGACCCGATACGCCTGAATCACCAAGCGGTGCGTACCCGCACCCGATACGGTAATCAGAGGCTGTTCGTCGGTGGTGAACACCCGTTGAGGCGCATAGGCATCCCAGTATCCCTGCGCCTTGCCAGAAACGCACATTACTGCCAGCAGCAGCACCTGCCAAACCAGCTTCATGGCAGTGACACCCTCCTTGTTGCAGGCGATTTTACTCCCCGCTATCTTTACATTCCCTTTGCGGCACCGGGCTCCTGCAACGGGCGGCTACCCGTCCGCTTTGTTCTGCTTCGCCTGGTTTCTCTCCATGCGCTTCACCACGCTGATGGTGAGAAAATACAGGAATACCATTGGCAGTGCCATCACCATCAGCGACAGAGGGTCGTTGGTTGGCGTCACAATAGCCGCCAGAGCGAAGATGATGACGATGGCATGACGCCAATAAGCCAGCAGGCGCGTGGAAGTAACCAGTCCCAGCTTCGCCAGAACAATCAGCACGATAGGCAGCTGGAAGGAAAGCCCGAACGCGAGCAAAATCTTTACTGCCAGCAGCACGTAGCTGAGGGGGTTTTGAAGGAGGGTAGCGTTGCCGTAATCGGCGAGGTAGGACAGAAACCAGCGGATAGCCGCCGGCAAGAACAAATAGCCCAGCACCACACCCATCACGAACAGGAGACCAGAGAACGGGATGAACATCTTCACGACACGACGCTCGCTGCGGGTCAAACCGGGCGCAACGAACGCCCATATCTGGTAGGTGACGTAGGGTGCGGCGAAAATGAGCCCTACCACAAACGAGAGTTTCAAACGCAAAAAGAAGGGGTCTGCGAAGTGCAGGAACACCGTCCTTCCCTGAACTTTGCGTAAAGGCTCTTCCAGAGGCAGAGAAACCAGATGATAGACGGCAGGAAACAGAATATAGCCTGCCACCCAACCGACGAAGATAGCAAACAACGACCGGACGATGCGCGTGCGCAGCTCTTCCAGATGCTCGGTCAAGTCGGCGGGACGGTCTTCTATCTCCTTCTCCTCAAGTTCGGGCTGCTCTACTTCAGCGGTTGCACTGCTGTTCATACTCACCTCATCCAGCGACCTCTTCCGGGTCGATACCCAGTTCGCGCAGACGTTGCGCCAGCCGTTCTGCACGCCGACGCGCCTGATCCGCCTCCTGCTGCAACTGTTCTGCTTGAATGCGCGCCTGCTCCGCCTCCTGTTGTGCCTGCGTTGCCCGATGACGCTCTTCTTCAACACGGCGGCGCAGCTCTGTATAGGTTAAAAACCGCTCCCCGTCTGGACGATAGGCGACCAGCTGTCCCTCCTCCAGCGTGAAACACACGCCGAGGCGCGGGCTGGTCCAGCCGTCCGGGTTCGGTATCGGGTGGAGCGCGCCTTCCTTGCGTATCCAGCCGTCCAGTATCCCTCTGTCCGGGTCATACAGGTAGTACTCTTCCACCCCATACTGCTGGTAGAACAGGAACTTCTCTATCAGGTCGGAGGGGCGGTTGCTTGGCGAGAGCACCTCGAACACCACCTGCGGCGCGAGACCGTCCTCCTCCCACTGCTTGTAGGATGGGCGGTGTCCTTTCGGACGCCCGAACGCCACCATCACGTCGGGAGCGGTGCGGATTTCGGGATGCCCTTCCACCGGATACCAGAACAGGTCTGCCGCCACGAACACATCTTCTCTGTCCGCAAACAGTGCGCTCAGGTTGTCGTACAGGTACACGATGCTTTCCAGCTGCCTGGTATTATCCGCCATCGGCTTGCCATCGCTTTCCGGATAGACAATCTTTTTTGTCGCTACCTGTTGTACCGCCATTTCCATCACCGTTGGTATTATACCAGTTTGTGCGCCCGCTTGCAGGAGGTTTCTCTCATTATAACAGAAACGGGCGGAGTGTCTCTATCTGGCTCCGCCCGTCAACGGAAGGGAAAGCTCCCCCTTACTGCTGAAGCAGCTGCACCGACTGCACCACTTTCAGCTTCAACGGCGCCTGCTCCCGAGCCTGCAGGCCACCAGCACGCGGCACACCCGGCAGTCCGGGTAAGCCACCTCGCGCCATCCGTCCCCCGGTGCCAGGGGCGGGGCCCATCATCGGCACACCGGGAACACCAGGGATGCCAGGCGGCGCACCGTAGGCCGTGCCGCCACGTCGTCCACCCGCGGCGGCTCCCGGAGGCATTCCCGGTACGCCGGGAACTCCTGGTGCGCCACGTCTACGTCCAGCCATTCCCGAGCGGTCATCATCCATGCCACCGACAAAGCCGCCCATCGGCGCACCGTAGCCAGGCATGGGTCCGCCCATCATCGGCGCGCCGCCAGCCGCGCGTGGGCCACCCATTATCGGCCCACCATAGCCGGGTATCGTACCGCCCATCATCGGTGCGCCTGGCATCCCGCCCAATCCGGCGAGGCGCCCCGGCTGCACACCGGTGGGTACCTGTCCCTCAATCTCCACGGTGGTCTCAGTGCGCACCAGCCGCCCCGCGTTAAAGGCGAACCACAGCGTCCTGTCCAGCTTCACTTTCGGATTCTGCAGCACGTAGTTGCTGAACTCCAGTGTGCCGGACAGTGTGCCCTCGTACGTCTGGCGTATCCTCACGGTGGGATAGCCACCTTCCCACTCCACGCCTTCCAGTTTGTTCTGCGCCAGCACCTTGCGTGCCCGCTCCACTGGCATGTCGGGCAGCAGGATATGGGCAAATGATGTCCACGTATCGCCCGGCTTGACGCGCAGTTCGGGCAGAACGGGCAGAACCATCACGCGGAAGACGTAGGGGTCGTTGGTGGTGTCCACGTTCTGGTAGACGACGTTGCCCAGCGGAGTCACAAACTGCAACACCGCGCGGAACATCTCCTCGCCCAGTGTGTACACTGGCTGATTGTACGCCAGAACCTGTTGCTTGTTCGCCCGCTGGCGGATGATAAAGGTGTTGCCCCGAACGTCGTAGGCGAACAGGTTGAAGAAGGTATCGGCTTCATAGGCTACCTGCTCACCGGTAACTCCACCGGTAATCTCTGCGCCTGTCTGCCCTGCCAGCAGAATCACTTCGTCGTGCTGTTTGTAGTTGACGTTTTCACCCAGCCGGAAGCGATACTGCAGACGAGCGCCTATCGCTGGCAGACTAATCCCTTCGCGGTTTGCTACCTGCACGCGAACCTCGGCGCGGTCTATTGCCTTGCCTTCGGGATCATATAGCACCACCGTGATGGTGTGCTCGCCATCCTGAATCGGCTCTGTTTTCTGGGTCGAGGGGTCCAGTATGGGCATCTTGGTGTCCCAGATGTAGCGCAGGCGAGGTTCCTTATCGTCCTGTCGGGGCGCCAGCGATGTGTGGAATCTGCCGTCAATGTAAATGCCGACAAAACCACCCTGTGGAATGCTGGCACGCGGCACTTCGATACGCACCTTCTCACGAACGATCGCGCCATCCGCCGGACGCAGGATGTTGAAAGGCGTCCCCTGAGCCAGTGCAAGCGCCGTCACGCCGAGTAGCGCAATCACCGTCGCCAGTGCGGCTCTCCATGCGGAATAGTTGGGCATTTGCGTTCCCTCCCGGTTGTTCTCTCACAAAGAATACATCATCGCTGCACAGGGATAGCGACCTCTGCACTCTTCTTTTGGACGCCGAACACCCCTGAAAGGTTACAGCGTCTGTTTTTTTATCTTTCGCGCAGGCAGGTGGATGTTCCTGCTACGCCGTTTTCGGCATGGTAATAGCAGGTGGCTTCAGGTACATGGGCACAAGGGTTAATGGATTGTCGCGATGTCCACGCTCCAGCAACTTCGTGCCCAGCTGTCCCAGTGTCTCCGCGCGAGGATGCTTGATAGGCGCAAGACACACCGGGTAATCTGCCAGCGCGTGCACAAACTCAGCAGGCACTTCCCCTGTAACAATTACGTCGTTGGCGATATAGGGCAGGAGCGCACTGTGCAACGTTTCGGCAGTATACACTGCCCGCTCTACCACCGGTTGCGGTATCGGTGAACCGCCTTCATAGATGGCAGCGTACACCTCTCCGCGACGTGCGGGGATGACCGCACATATCAGGTGGTGCGGGATGAATGTATATTCCGCCGCAAGGATGTCCAGACTGCATACCCCAACTATTGGCCTGGCGTAGACCTGCGCGAAGGTCTTGGCGGTCATCACGCCCACGCGCGTGCCGGTAAACGAGCCTGGTCCCAAACCTGTGGCAAAGGCGTCCACCTCTCCGATTTGCCATCCTGCGGTGTGTAACAGGTGGTCGATGAGCGGCATCAGACGGGTGGAGAGCTGCATCCTGTGCGCGAAGGCAAAAGCTGCCGCTACCTCACCGTCTTGCACCGCAGCGATGCTACAGATGTCACCCGTTGTCTCTAAAGCCAGCAGTCGCAATAGCCTCCTCCAGCTGCTGTACGCGTTGCTCGTAGCGTTCGCCGTATGCGCGGATGGTGATTCGCCGATGCTCATCCGCGCCTCCCTCCAGCAATATTTCCAGCCGCTCTTCAGGGAGAGCGTCTGCGATGTGTTCGCCCCACTCAATCGCGAAAACCCCACCCCGTGCGAAGTATTCCTGCAACCCAAGGTCCGCCGCCTGCTCCGCCCCTTCCAGCCGATAGGCATCCGCGTGGAAGAAAGGCAAACGCCCCCGATGCTCGCGGATGAGCGTGAAGGTAGGGCTGAGGACGGGCTCGCGCACGCCCAGCCCCGAGGCAATGCCCTGCGCCAGCGTGGTTTTGCCCGCGCCCAGATCCCCCCTCAGCCAGATGACATCGCCCGGTTGCAGCACTTGCGCCAGCGCTTCGCCCAGCCGCCGCGTCTCTTCCGCACTATGGGTCGACAAACTGAACGACATCGCACTCAATCACGCCAGTCCGCCACGAAGATGTTGGTCTCTCCTGGTCTCTTGCTGTTTCGGTTCGAAGCCCAGATGAGCTTCTTCCCATCCCGCGAGAACATGGGGAAGCCGTCAAACTCGGGCGTATAGGTGATGCGTTTCAAGCCCGTTCCATCCACGTTGATGATATACAGGTCAAACTCGCGTCCACGCGGGTCCTCGTGGTTGGACGAGAAGATGATGCGCTTGTTGTCGGGATGCATGAACGGAGCCCAGTTCGCCCCTCCGAGTCGCGTTACCTGCCTCTTACCCGTGCCGTCCGAGCGCATCACCCAGACTTCCAGATTCATGGGGCGAATGGCACGCTCCTTCAGCAATGCCTTGTAGTCCGCTATCTCTTCAGGGGTGCGCGGGCGGCTTGCCCGCCAGACGATGTATTTGCCATCCCACGAGTAGAACGGTCCACCATCGTAACCCAGCTCGTTCGTCAGTCGCTTGACCTTGCCGGTTCGCAGGTCCATTTCGTAGAGGTCTAGGTCACCGTCCCTGTCGGAGGTAAACAGCACCCTCTTGCCATCCGGCGAGAAGGAGGCTTCGGCGTTGTAGCCCTCACCGTCGGTAATCGCTTTGCGGTTGGAGCCGTCGGCGTTTGCAATGTAGATGCGGTACGGATAAAGCCCCCATACGTATCCTTTGGAACGGTCGGGCGGCGGGGGTGGTTCATCTGACCACCAGTCGGTACTACTATACAGTATTTTTTTGCCGTCCGGCGAGAAGAAACCGCAGGTGCACCGTCCTTTGCCCGACGAGACCAGCCGCACGTCCGAGCCGTCCGGATTCATCGTGAACATCTGGTCTGCTTTGAAAGGCGGTCGGGTGGACTGGAAGATGATTTTCTTTCCGTCAAACGAGAAGTACGCCTCGGCGTTCTCGCCGCCGTCGGTCAACTGCTGTACATTTGCCAGATGCGTTTCACGCGGGTCATGCAATATGCGCGGCGACGACGTGGGCGGTTGCGCCCCGCGCAAGCTTACCGCTGCCGCGACCCCGATGATGAACAGCCAAAGAAACGCTCGCATGAGATGCTCCTCCTAGGTAGCACGTATGTCAGGACCTCCGCAGTAGAACCTCCGCTTGTGTCCATCTCAAGACGGAGCGCCATGAAAGCATCTGCAACTTGCGTCCTCGCTTGGTCTGTGGAACGTCCCGAACCAGTGAGTATTTCGCTACAGCTGCGAGATTTTCCTGCTGGATGTTGATGGAAGGGTCTTTACCACAGAGGAAGCGGAGAGCATAGAGATGGGTTCTCTCCATGCTCTCCGTACGTTCGGTGGTTACGCCGCGCGGGGCAACGAGGTCGTCTCCTGCCTTTCAGCGGCTTCGCGCAGGCGGTCCAGTCCTGCCACTATCTCTTTGCTGATGCCGCGTACCTGCTCCAGCAACCGCTCTGCCTGCGCTCGGTCGTTGCGGTCGATGCAGTCCACAATCTGTCGCGCGGTCTGGTGCAGCTTCTCGTGCGGCGGCTCAATCGCGCGAAACTCGGGCAGGTTGCCGAACTGTGTCTCACCCACCGAATAATACCATTGTCCCAGCGCGCAGTTGCGGTGCGATACCAGCTCCTCGCGCGGGATGCGCACACCGCGGTAGATGAGGTTCTCCAAACGTTCCACCCACTTCAGGTGCGCTTTTTTGAAAATCTCCACCTTGTCACCGAGATGCCTGGCTTCCTCTGCATTCAGAATGAACCGCCCCATCGAGAAGCGCAGTTTGTCAATCAGTCCCCCGAGCGCTTGCATCTCGTGAGCAATCTCAGTTGCCACCTGTCGGGTAGACTCGATGGCGTTGGTGCTGGATGCCAGCATCTCTTCTGCAGCGGCGCTCGACTCCTGCGCAATGGCGGCGATGTGCTCGATCTCGCTGAGCATCTGCTGGGCGTTCTGCTGTACCCGCTGCACGGAAGAGGCAGATTGCTCCACCTGCTGGACGATCGATTCAACAGACTGCAGAATCGCACTTAGCCCCTGCCCGACCTCCAGCGACTGTCTGACGCCGTCGGTTACTGCGGCGAGGTTGGCGTCCATCGCTTGCGCAGCGTTCTCTGCCTGCTGTGTGACCTCCCGAATAATCTGGCGGATTTCCTGCGTGGCTTGCGCGGATTGTTCCGCCAAACGGCGTACCTCATCCGCCACCACCGCGAAACCGCGTCCATGCTCTCCTGCACGGGCCGCCTCTATCGCCGCATTCAACGCCAAGAGGTTGGTCTGCCCGGCAATCTCCTCAATGGTGCCAAGGATGCCGCCGATGCGTGCGGACATCTGTACCAGCTGCTGCAGCTGTTCCGCCAGCTGGCGTGTATCTTGCTCAAGCCGCTCCATCGCTTGCTTGGAGCGCGACAGTCCCTCGCGTCCTTGCACAGCTACCACGCCCACCTCTTGCGCGGCGTGTTGCGCGTCATTCAACTGCTCTGCCATACGACCGATATCCTCCACAATCGCGCTGACGCCTTCCACTCCGCGTGACGCCGAAAGCGCGGTGGACTCCGCACCTTTAGCTACCTCGTGTACCGCTCTCTGCAGCTGCTCCAGCATTTCCACCACCGTGTCGCCGGAGAAGTTGCTACCGTCCACGCTAACCAGCGCGTTCATCAATTCGCCCACCTTCTTCACGCCGTCGACCACCTCGCGCGAGATAGTGCGCCCCTCGGCTATCACTTGCGCTAACGACCTTACCGCAGTGTCAAATTGTGTCAGCAAGGTCTGTTCTCCCTGACGTTGCGAAGAGGACAGCTGGTGAGACAAATCACCACGTGATACGGCGTCCAGTGCGTCAAACAGCATGGACATTTGCTGCGAGGTCCATTCCATTTTCTCGGTTCGGTCTGCGTTCTGCTCGATGTGCGTGGTCGACATTTCTATACGCAAGCGCCTCACCAGCTCCAGCAGGTACGAGTCGGTCACCGCCTGCATGTCGTAGTTGAACACCTTGAAAATAGCCTCTTCGGCACGGGCGCGGAAGGCAGGTTTCCAGCGAAAGTCGCGGTGCAGGTACTTGCGCACCAGACGCTGGTAGAGGACGTAACTACCCACATACCACTTCTGAGGAAGGTCTATGACCGCATGCACATAACCGATGCGCAGCCTTCTCTCAAAGTAGTCTATACCGAATTGACCACTGCCTGCCGCTTCGTCAAAGATGTCGCGGAAGTATTGAGATTGTGTCTTTTCCAGGCTCTGGCGCAGCTCCTCCAGTGTGACGCCTTTCTTCTGTGCGTAACGCTCGAAGAACGCGCGGGTGGGAGCAAAGGCAAACTGCGCATCGTAGAACTCTTTGGCTATAGCGCCGGCAACGCGCTCTGCCCAGGGCTGCAGCTTCCTCAGGATACGCACGTCCTCTTCCGCCAGGCCCACAAACTCCTTCCTCAGGTTCAGGTTGGCCTCGTTGATGTGCATGAAAGCGCACAGGTTTTCCATTTTGTCTTCTCACCCCCATGCGATGAAGGTTCACGGGTCACGCGGTAAAGAGAGGGCTTCACACGTCCTGCCTGCGAACAGCGAGACACGGTTTTCGGTTCGCTGGTGGTTTGCTGTTCCGATAGCAATCGCAACCAGGCACACCCCTCCCGCGACGTGTAACGCTCACGACCTCTCAGCTGCATGACCCCTACCAGATATTATCGGAATCCTCTGAGAAGTTTAGCAGGGTGAAATTGTGAAGGAAGCAGAGGATGGACAATTTTCGTCGCACAGGGCACGGTTCGCTGTGTAGATAGACGATTTCGATAGCCAATCTATTCCTTCTCTGTCTCCGGACTGCCGCAGAAGGCGGGCTGAGGCGCTTCCTCCTCCCCTTCCCAGAGATTCTTGCTCAGTTTCACATCGCGGGGCACGGGGATAGGATACCTGCCGTCGAAGCAGGCAAGGCAGAAATGATGACGCTTCATCCGCACCGCCCGCAGCATCCCGTCGATGCTGAGGTATCCCAGCGAGGTCGCGCCTATCATTTCGCGTATCTCTTCCACGCTGTGCGAGGCGGCAACCAGTTCCTCGCGCGTCGCCATGTCGATACCGTAGAAACACGGATAACGAATGGGAGGCGAGGTGATTCGCACATGCACCTCCTTCGCGCCTGCCTCAAAAAGCATCCGCACAATCTTGCCGGTGGTGGTTCCGCGCACGATGCTGTCGTCCACCATCACCAGTTTGCGCCCGGAGATGACCTCGCGCAAGGGGTTCAGCTTGATTTTCACCCCCAGTTCGCGCATGCGCTGGTCGGGCTGGATGAAGGTGCGCTGGATGTAGCGGTTTTTAATCAGCCCTTCGGCATACGGGATACCGCTGGCTTGCGCAAAACCGAGCGCGGCGGGGATGCCGGTATCAGGGATGGGGATGACCACCTGCGCGCCTGGCGCAGGGTGTTCGCGCGCGAGCTCCTGCCCCATACGCCGGCGCACTTCGTGCAGAGTACGGTTGTAGATGTGGCTGTCGGGGCGGGCAAAGTAGATGAATTCGAACATACACAGGCTGTACCGTTGTAGAGGCACCGCCTGCTCCTCGCGCAAGCCGTTTTCGTCGATGACCAGCACCTCGCCCGGCTCAATCTCGCGCACGAAATCTGCCCCCACCACGTTCAGAGCGCAGGTCTCTGAGGCAATCACGTGATGACCGTTAATGCGCCCCAGACATAGCGGTCGCACGCCGTAGGGGTCACGGGCGGCAATCAGGTGATTGGGAGTGAGGATGACCAGACTGTACGCGCCTGCAATCTGTTGCATCACGCGACGCATGGCTTCCACAGGGTCGCGAAACTCTGCCAGCTCCGTGGCAAGCAGGCGGGCGATGATTTCGCTGTCGTTCGTGCTGTGGAAGTGCACCCCTGCCTCCTGCAGGCGCAGGCGAAGCGGGGAAGCGTTCACCAGGTTGCCGTTATGCGCCACCGCCAGCGTGCCGATAGGCGATTCGCACATCACGGGCTGAGCATTGCGCAACACGCTGGAACCCGTAGTGGAATACCGCGTGTGCCCGATAGCGATGTGACCGCGCAGGTAGCCAAGCGTCTCCTCGTCGAAAACCTGCGAGACCAGCCCCATCTCCTTATGCACCAGCACGCGCTCGCCATCCGAGACGGCAATGCCCGCGCTCTCCTGCCCGCGATGCTGTAGCGCATACAATCCGAAGAAGGTGATACGCGCCACATCTTCCCCCGGCGCGTAGATGCCGAACACACCGCATTCTTCGCGCGGACGGTCAAACAAACCCTTATCAGCGCCCATTGGTCACCATCCCGAAACCCGGCTCCGACACCCATAATGGTATCAACAAACGGCGGTCGAAAGCAAGTCTTGCGGATGTTGCGTGATGCGCGCAGCACAGCGCAGGAACAAACCAAACGACGGAAGAATCGGAGTTTCACAATCCTAACGCATGACCATACACGACAAAACCGGTGCTCACGTCATACAACACAGGCAGGCAAGCCGGTGTGCTTCAAGCGGTGAACGGCAGACCGTTGGCCACCTTTTGCGGCAGCTACCTGCTGGGCGCCGCGGCTGGGGTCACGTTCTCTCCAATTGCCGTTGTGAACGCCTGTCTGCTGGCAAGTGGCGTTCTCTGGCTATTGTGGCAACGACGGAACCTGCCAACCGCAACGACAATGCTGATACTTTGCTCGATGTGGCTGGGTAGTGTACAGGGCATTCGACACGCTGCACAGGCCGGTATTTTATGGGAAACCCTACCGCACGGTGAGGCGGTGCTTGTGGTCGGCGAGGTGGTGAGCGAACCTGTCAAACGACGCGGCATCAGTCGGTTCGTCTTTCGCGCCCGAAGCATACAGGCAGGTCAACGGGTGTTCCATATCCCGACCTACCTGTGGGTAGAGCTGCCCGAAGAGCGGATGGATACCCCCTACGCTGGTGAGAGATTACGGCTGGAGGGCAGAATGCGGCTGCCCGAAGCGCTCGGAGCTTCTGGAGCTTCCTTCGTGGACTACCTGCGTCGGCGAGGGGTGGTGCGCACCCTTCGCCCCTATCGCGCGGTGAAGGTGAGCGACTCCGGTTGGCGCGTGTTCTTCTCGCGCCTGCGCCGGCGATTAATCCAGAACCTGCGCTATCACCTGCCTACGCGCGAAGGGCATCTCGCTGCCGCCATTGTGCTGAACGACCGCACACGGCTGGATAACGCCATTCGCGAAAGTTTCCGCCACACGGGCACAGTTCACATCCTTTCCCCTTCGGGAACGCATGTTTCGATGCTGGCAGTGGCGGTGTGGGCGGTGTGCAGATTACTTCGGCTGTCCCGTCGGGTATCTGCGCTCGCCGTGATTGCAGTCATGTGGTTGTTTGTGGGTGTGGCGGCGGGAGGAGAACCCTCTTTCCGCGCCGCGGTGATGGGCACACTGGTGGCGGGGGCAGTGGCTCTGCAGCGTGAGCTAGACCTGCCCACCTCGCTGGCACTGGCGGGATTCCTGATTGTACTCGCCGATACCGGGGCGTTGCTGGACCCCGGCTTTCAGTTCTCCTTCACCCTTGTCGCCGCGATTGTTGCCGCTTCAGGCTGTTTGAACGCCGTTGCCTTTGGCGTAACGGGTGGCAGACTAAAGCCTGCAGGGGGTCTTCTCGCTGCGTTGGGGTTCAGCGTGGTCTGCGCAGTGGCGTCTGCCCCGCTCACCGCGTTATACTATGGTCAAATGTCTTTGATTGCGCCCATCGCAAACCTCATCATCGCGCTGCCCGTGCAGGTGCTGACGGCAATGGGGCTGGTGATTGCCTGCCTGCCCTGGGTACCTGAGTGGCTATCCGCGCCCGTTGCGCTGAGCGCGTGGATGGTGGATAAGGCGGTACGGTGGCTTGCCATGCCTGAGTGGGCAAGCCTTACCGTCCCCACCCCATCGCGCGGGGCTATCGTCGGGTTTTACATTCTGTTTTTCACCGCGCTACTCGCCCTGAGCGCACGCGCCTCACGACGGAGAAAGGAGCCCACGCAGTGAAGAGATGGAAGGCTCTCAACACCATTGCCTGGTATCTCTTCATTGCTCTGATGCCTGCCTTCGCTCAGGTGGATGAACCCACGCCCGCCGTACAGCCATCGGGAACCCTTTCTCGCAAGACCGAGCGCATCGACATCGACCGCTTCGGCACGCTGTTTCTGGATGCGCAAAACAACCTGCAAGCCACCGACATCCTTGCCCGATGGCGCGAATACACCATTCAGGCGCAGGGGGTAGAGGGCAATCTAGACAGAGGCGAATACCTGTTCAAAGGGAGCGTCCTGCTGGAAGGGGGCGGCGTCGACGCGAGAGGCGAGATGTTGCGCCTCAATGTCCGCCGGCGGCGCTGGCAGCTGGAGGGCGCGGGCGCAGACCTGCTGCCCGAGTTCTTGAAGTATCAGCTGCAGGGGGCAGTGCGCCTCTCTGGTCAGGAGCTGGAGGGCGAACAGGACGTCGCGCGCCTGCAACGAGGAGAGATGACCACCTGCCTGCTGGAGCATCCGCACTATCACTTCTCCGCCGGTCGGGTGGACGTGGTGGTGGACAAGCGGCTGGTGGCGCGTGACGTGAGCCTGAGCGCACTCGGAAGGCGGCTGTTTACCATTCCCACCTTAGTGGTTCCCTTAGACCGCCGTCTGTCTCGAGGCACGCTGCCACAGGTAGGGCAATCGGTGGAGGAGGGCTATTACATTAAAACCGCGCTGGGCTACCTGCTGGGCGATAACGCCGGAACCGCCCGCATCGACCTGATGCAGAAGAAGGGCGTCGGACTGGGCTTCGACCAGCAATATCTGCTCGGTGGCGCGGCAGGACTGCTTTCACTGTATTATCTGAACGACCGCAGCCGCGGCACCCGCTCGGTCACGGCGCAGCTGCGTCATGAACAGAAGTTGCTCGGCTTTGACGCGCGTCTCACCGGCGACCTGCGCTCCGGCAGCTATCTGTACTATTCAGATACCCGCGCCTCCAGCTGGCAGCTGAGCCTGAGCCGGGCGTGGTCGGGCGGCAACCTGTCTATCCTGTCGCGCCTCAGCCAGCAGAGCAGCGCAGGCTATGTTTCGGACTCGACGGTGAACAGCCTCCGCTGGAACCAGCGCTGGGGCACTCGCGCCTCTCTCACCCTTTCCACCGACCTGTCGCGCTTTCGTTCGCTATCGGGTGAGGAGGTGCGCTCTCAACAGGAGCAACTGGCCACCCAGGCGATGCTGAGCGGCGATGCGGGGAAGTTCGACTGGAACCTCAGTTTCAACCGCATCGTGCCACTCGGCGGACAGACAGGCGGGTTCACCTTCGGAGGACTGGAAAAGACCCCTGAACTGACCATCTCCACCACCGACCGCCGGCTGTTCGGCAGAGATTTGGGGTTGCAGATGCAGCTGGGACTGGGCAGCTTCCGCGAGCTGCCGCAAGGGCAGCCCATCCAGCGGTTGCTCTTCGAAACGCGCTGGAGTCCCTCTCTGCCCGTGGGGGACAGAACCTCCCTGACCTATTCGGGGCTGTTTCGGCAGGTGTTCACCAGCGACGGAACCGCGCAGTACATCCTGCAAGGCAACGCCAGCTGGCAGGTGCGCTACGGGCAGAACAGCCGTTGGTACATGGACTATCGTTACCTGCGCCCCTATGGTTTCACCCCGTTGCGCACGGATCACACTGGCACCACCAATTTCGTCTCCGCCGGTCTGGAATGGAACGCCGGTCGCGCCTTTTCCCTGCGGGCGTATACGGGGTATGACCTTTTCACCAGGCAGCGAGGGAGCCGCCCCTGGCAGCCCCTGAACTTTGGAATACAATGGCAGCCGAATCCCGTCTGGACTCTGAACGTGCAATCCACTCTCAACCTGAACGAAGGGCAGTGGAACTACCTGCGCGCCTACCTCCGCGCACGCAGTCAGGCGTTCTCGATGAATCTGAACAGCGTCTATGACCCCATCCGCCGTCAGTGGGCGAACGCCAGCCTGTGGGTGGACACGCAGGTTTTCGGATTGCCCTTACGTGTGCAGACGTACCTCACCTATAACGGTTATGTGAAACGGTTTGAAGGCAGACAACTGCTGTTGACGTGGGATTTGCACTGCTGGGAGATGAGCTTGGGGTATATCGACAATCCGTTGGGCTTCCGCGCCGACCGCGAGGTGGTCTTCCGCCTGCGGATTAAGGCGTTCCCGGAGGCGCAACGCTTCGGCGTCGGGCAGTTTGGGCAGCTGCTGGAGACTGGAGGAGGCTGGACATATTGACATCAGGCATGATATGATTTTTCGGCTATGAAGCAAAACTTGGCACGACACCAGCGTGGCGATGAGGAAACAACGGGATACTCTGTCAAAGAAGCAACAAGTGCTGGAGATGCTGTTTTGCGAGTGCGAACAGCGGGGGAAGTGGAACTCCACCAACGAAGACGTCAAAAGGGTGGCATCTAAAGTTGGCTTCGGCAATCAATACGACGCGACAAAAGTAGATACTATTTCTGTACTGCCGGAAACAATTCGGCAGCGAGGTTATTGTGTAGCTCATGTAGGTAAAGGTAAACACCAGTTTATCCGGGAGCTGGAAAAGTGGTACCATATCTTCGAAGAGATTGAGGAGCATGAGGTAACTATTTGGCGATACCGTAAGAGCCTGCTGAACGACCTGGATACTGGTGAGTCGAGCGTTTTGTCCCTTGTTTTCAACCAGCACATCTTGCATGATTTCCTGTACGAGGATGTGGTAGCATCACCGAAAATCTATGTGCCTGGACGCACCCGTATAGACCTTGAGTACACGGTTGGGAACTCGAGAATTCGTGCGGTAGAGCAGCAGATGGAAATAGACCTGACTTTGGAATATCAGAGTACCGTGACGGTGCTGGAAGCCAAAAGCAGCTTCCTGCAAGACTTCGCGATCTACCAACTGTTTCACCCGGTTTGCTTCTATGTGCAGAAAGCGAAAGAACTCAAAATGAATGTCAAGGAAATAAATGCCTGCTATGTTTTGAAACAGTCTCGAAGGAGACGGGGGCTGGCTTATCCAACGACAAGCGTTCGATTATACCTTTACACTTTCGACGATGTGTAGAGGCTGGATTCCATCCGCCTGATTCGCAAGGCGGAGTACCGTCTGCAGAGGAGGTGAAGCTGGGTGGTTCATGAGTTTCCACCACAATATCTGAACAAAGTTTACCTGGGCGATGTGATGGACCTGCTCAAGTCGCTCCCCGACCAGTGTGTCGATATGGTGTACGGCGACCCGGACTACAATGTAGGCATCAAATACGGGGATAAATCCTATACGCGCAGCTTCGAGGAGTATATTGAATGGTACATCGAACTGGCACGAGAGTCGCTTCGGGTGTTGAAAGACGACGGCAACATGTTCCTGATGAACTATCCGAAGCAGAACGCCTATCTGCGGGTGAAGTTTCTGGACGAAGCCTGCTACGCAGTTCACGATTACGTCTGGATATACAATACGAATGTGGGACACAGCCCACGCGCCGTTTTACCACTGCCCACCGAAGCATCCTGCACTGTCGCAAGAGTGAGCGCAACCGCTTCTATAAGGATCAGGTTGCGCAACCCTACCAGAACCCAACGGACAAACGCATCAAACAGAACCTCGCCAATGGCTCGAAAGGCAGAATGCCTTACAGCTGGTTCTATTTCGACCTGGTGAAGAACGTCAGCAGGGAGAAAACAATCCACGCCTGCCAGATTCCGCAGAAGCTGGCGGAGATGCTGATACTCAGCTGCACGCAGCCCGGAGACATCGTGTTGGTGCTGTTTGGAGGTAGCGGCTCCGAGCTGGAGGTGTGCCGAAGGCTGCATAGAAACTTTGTCTCCGCCGAGATCGACCCGACATATCATGAGATGATACTGCGCCGCCTGCAATTGGGGTGTATCGAGGAGAGGTATCGGCTCATGCCCCGCGCGGAAGAGAAGGCTCAATTGGCGTTGCCTGTCGAATCATGAAAAATGGGAGCAACCTGAACAGGTTGCCCCCCATACCGTTGGTTGGTTCTCTTATCGTCCTGCGTTGTACATCTTCAGCGCCTGCTCCAGTCGCGCGTTCACCGCGTCCCAGTCAATCGTCTGCAGGAAGGCGTCGATATATTTGGCACGCGCGGTCTGGAAGTCATAGTAGTAGGCGTGCTCATAAGTATCCAGCGCAAGAATGGGCGTGGCGTTCCAGATGGGGAACGTGTTCTGTGCATCGCCGATGTAGTTGAACAGACTTCCGTCGTCGTGGTCCAGCGCGAGCCATACCCAGCCTCGCGCGGCGATGCCGGTAGCCTTCAGATCCTGTGCCCATGCCTCATACGAGCCGAAATACCTGTTGATCCACTCCGCCACAGGGCCAGTCGGCGCGCCGCCCTTGCCGCCCAGAATGTCGAAGTACAGTTCGTGGTTCTTCACCCCACCCAGCGCAAAGGTATACTCCACCTTGAGCACGCGGATGTCGGAGTAAGTCTGGTTTGCCTTCGCCGGGTCCTTGTCTAGGGCAGCCAGCTTCTCGCGGATTTCGTTCGCCTTATTCACATAGCCCTGATACAACTTGTAATGTTCATCATGCGTTTTGCGGGAAATGCCCACGCTCTCGGTGTTGTACACTTTCTCGGGTAGCGGCTTCGCTACGATTTTGACGATCTCCATCTCTCCTGTCCTCCTGTCGGGTCTCGAAACGTTTTCCATTTGCTGCGCTAAGCCACCGATGACGGGCGAACCGCTCACCACCATGGCTATACCCAGCGCAGAGGCTTTGAGGAAGCGTCTGCGCCCCTCATCGTGCTCGTGTGTTGACCGTGCGATGGCGAACACCTCCTGTGTGCCTGGTGCTCTGAGTGTACCTCACCGAAAACAACATTTTCAATAGCAAAATGCGTGCAGACGCGGTTTTCCCGTGAAATATTTCACAGGGAAGGCAAAAGGGAATGGTACTGAGGATGGCTCTGCCTGTAGTTATAGCTTGCTCTGCGGCTCTTTTACTGAGTTGTTTTCTGAAAATCCGAAGCGTGCATCACATATACCAGCAGGGTGCGGTGACTGCCATCTGCCCAGTCTTCCTCGACCTCCCCACGTAGACGGAAGCCCAGCCTTTCGGGGATAGCGCGGCTGCGCACATTGTCGGGCTCTACGCGGATGCGCACCGTTGGCACCTGCCAGTGCTCAAAGGCATACTGAGTTAGCGCCCTGGCGGCACGGGTGACTAACCCCTGCCCTTCTGCAGACTCGTCGATCCAGTAACCGATTTCCGCTTCCGGCTCTGCGCTGGCGGTGCGAAACAGCCCGATGGTGCCCACCAGAGTGTTGTCCCACCAGATACCCATCTGCAGAGTGCGTCCTGCACGAAAATTGCGAAGCGATTCCCGGATGAAGCCGCGCGTATCATCCTCGCTGCTCACGAAGTCCACCCAGGTCATCCACCGACGAAGCCGTTCCCTGTTTCGCACGGTGAGTGCGTATAGCGCGGGTGCATCCTGCATGGTAAGCTGACGAAGCTCCGCGCCTTTGCCCAGAGACAGTATGACCTGTTTGCGCCCCATCCATCGGCGCCAGAAAGCAGTCATCCCTTTTACGCCTTCCCTGCCTCCAGCAAACGAATTATCTCCGCGTTCAGAATCCAGTAAACCAGCGTGTCTGCGAAACCGCTGAGAAGACAGGCTCAAACCCGACACATGCATTCACACCCTACCCTTTTGTATTACGAAGCGGGGATTCCTTCACCCCAGCAGGAGAATATGGGAGGAGGGGGCGAAACTGACTGTACAACTAACTATACGCTCAGCGTGAACGCAATTCGCGCATGTCGGGGTGCGCACCGATGGGACAGGGAATAGATCAGAAACTCTCCGAAAAGATAGGCTCTTCCCCCGCCGAAGTGGGGCTGGCAATCCGGGGCGTGGACTTCGACTGGCAGGTAGATATTCACAGCGACCTTGTATTCCGCTCTGCCAGTGTCATCAAGGTTCCCCTGCTTGCCGCGCTCTTCTGGTTGAGGGAACGAGGCGAGATCGACTGGCAGGAGAAGATGCCTCTGCGCGACTGCGACCGTACGCCCGGCTCCGGCATCCTGCGCGAACTGCGCACCGGATTGGAGCTGACTCTGCACGACCTTGCCGTGCTGATGATTGTGCTGAGCGATAATACCGCCACCAACATGCTCATTGACCGCGTGGGCGTGGAGAAGGTGCAGGAGTTTCTGCGATTGTTGGGTTTCTGCCACACCACTCTGCAGCGCAAGATGTATGATTTCGCTGCCGCCGAACAGGGAAGAGAGAACCTCTGCTGCGCCACCGAGATTGCCGACCTACTGAAGTGGATGGCACAGGGCGAAATACGCGCTGTGGATGGTACGCCGCTGGTCTCCTCGTCGGGCTGCGAGCGTATGCTGAACATCATGCGTGAGCAGTTCTACCGCGACCAGATACCCTACCTGTTACCCGACGAAGCGAAAGTGGCAAACAAGACGGGAGAAATCAGCGGACACCACCATGACTCGGCGGTTATCTGGATGCCCGCAGGATGCTTTACGCTCGTGGTGCTTACCCGCGGCTTTGAGAACCGCCGTACTGCCGCGCAGTTCATCGCGGAAACTGCACTGATGGTCTACGAAGCCGCACGGCGCCGCCTCAGTCCAGAGGATGCCAAAGCATGATTGGGCAGGTTTCCGGCGCCAGTATAGCGAAGAGATACAGCTTAGAAGACCATTGCGAGGAGGTAAATAGCCATGCGACGCTCAGGGTTGTGGCTCTGGATAACGTTGTGCGTGTGTACTGCTGCAGTCGCTCAACAACACAACACCCTCTCCCCACGCGAACAACGCTTCGGGTGGAAGCTCCTGTTCAATGGAAATGACCTCTCGGGCTGGACGGTTGCCGACCCTCCAGAAGCTTGGCGGGTGGAGGATGGAACGATTTATTGTACCGGCAAAGGTGGAGGCTTTCTATATTCCAACGAACAGTACAAGAACTTTGTGCTGCGCCTCGACTTCAAGATGTCGCCCAATGCCAACAGCGGCGTCTTTGTGCGCATCTGGGACCGCAACGACCCGGTCAACACGGGCATGGAAATCCAGATTCTGGACAGCTACGGCAGACCGAACCCTGGCAAGCACGATTGCGGCGCGCTGTACGACATCGTGGCTCCGTTGAAAAACGCGGCTCGCCCTGCCGGCGAGTGGAACAGCTTGAGCATTTGCTGCCGCGATAGCCACCTGATGGCGTTCATGAACGGAGAGAAAATCGTGGACGTGGACCTCAGCCAGTGGACAGAGGCCGGTAAAAACCCCGACGGAACACCCAATAAGTTCAAATACGCCTACAAGGAGATGGTAAAACCCGGATACATTGGACTGCAGAATCACGGGCATGAGGTCTGGTTCCGCAACGTGAAGATAAGACCGCTTTACTGAGTCCGCACTTTGGGAGGGCGAGGCTCGCGCCGAGTCGATTGATGTTTTTCGGCTCACCAGGAGGTTCGCCCTCCCGATTGCAATCTCACCAGAGGTTCATTCCCCCATCAGGGAACAACCACATCCTCCGGCATCTCGCCACGGGCGACGCTCTCCACATCGCGCACGACCTTCTCGCCCATCAGGCGCAGCGACTCGCGCGTGTAGGCGGCGATGTGGGGCACAATCAGCACGTTCGGATACTGCAGCAGGCGGTGGTTGCCGTCAATCGGCTCGCCCTCCACCACGTCCATGCCAATGGCTGCCACCTTCCCCGACTCGAGGGCGGCGACCAGCGCGTCCTCGTCGATCAACTCGCCGCGCGCGGTGTTCGCGAGGAACACCCCCTGCTTCATCAGCCCGAACTCGCGGTGCGACAGCATGTGGTAGTTGCCCTCGTTCAGCGAGGCGTTGAGGGAGATGATGTCGGAGCGCTGTAGCAACTCGTCCAGCCCTACCGGCTCCGCAGCGCGGGCAAGGATGGTATCAGGATGCAGGTAGGGGTCATAAGCAATGGTGTTCGCGCCGAAGCCGTTACGCAAAATCTCCGCCACCCGGCTGCCGATGTTGCCGATGCCGATGATGCCCACCGTCTTGCCCTGGATTTCCCAGCCCACGAAGCGGGCGCGTTCTGCCCAGCGGCTCTCGTAAACCGCGTGGCGCGCCTCGTGCGTCATGCGCAGGATGTCCAGTAACAGGGTCACTGCCAGCTCCGCCACCGCCTCCCGCTCCACCCACGGTGTTACTTTGGTGACCACTACCCCTCTGGCACGCGCCGCGTTCAGGTCTACATTGTCCACGCCGATGCCGTGCCGCGCGAGCAGCAACAGTTCGTCTTTGTGTTCGAAAAACTCGCGGGTGAAGTAGGGTTTGACGCTGGCGATAATCACGTTGTATCCGCGCAGCGCGTCCGCCAACGATTTGCCGTCGATGTTGACCGGAAAGTCGAAGCGCGCAACCTCTCCCAGTCCGCTCAGCCGCTCCAGGTGCTCCGGGAAGTACTTGCCGAAGCTGCTCGAGTTGACAATCGCGATACGCAGGTTCAACAGCTCACCTCACCGACTGCAGCGCTTGCAGGTGTCGCTCGATATGTTCCGCCACGAGACGATAATGTTCCTGCTCGTGCGCATGGAGCAGGCTCCGTATCTCCCTACCCGCCTCTTCCAGCAAAACGCCGTAAGAGATGTGGAATAGCTGACGCACCGACGGTCTCGCAAGAAAGTCTCCCAAATCCGACGGGGGCATCGGTGGAAGTTGCCCGGCAGACAGGGAGACCTGATAGGCTTGCTTGCTCTCCTCCAGATGCAACAGACAGAAACGGTACAGCTCGGTAAAAAGCGTGGGGTCGGTCTGTGCGATGAGCTGCACTGCCTGCAGCCAGCTGGTACCAGAGGTCTTCACATGAAAGTTGCCGCCTGTTGCCTCACAGAAGAGGCGATAAATGCTGAACTTATCGCTGCCGGAATGCAGGCTGAGACGATAACCCTTCAGCTGCTGACAAAGTGCGGCATGAAGGGCAAACGCCTTCTCCAGCTCCTGCAGGTCGCCCACGAAGTCTATTCCTTTCTGGAACTCGCCGGGGAAGCGGGGCGCCAAACTCCACAACCGCACGTCACTTCGCTGGAGATACTCTACTACGTACAGATGGTCTTCCAGCGTGGTCACCCGCGCGCTCTCATCGATAGAGACCTCGAGGTCAAACGCGGCAAGATGCTTCTTCAGCACTTCGTAGAAACGAACCACCTGTTGCACCGCATCCTCGAAGGTGATGGCAGACTGCACCAGCCGCTCTGCCTGCAACGTGTAACGGAACCCATTCTCGGTACGAAGAGTCATGTTCGCATGGTCGCGGATGATGCTCTGGCTCAGCGGTGATAGCGCGCGAGCCTTGTCCGCAATTTCCGGCTGGGTGAGCTGGGTCACATCGCGCATGCGGTCGCTGACGTCGATAGTGTACATTGTATAGCCTGCCTCGATCGCCTGCCGCAGCTGTTGTTCATGCTTGATGTGGTCGGCATCCGCCCCGAATCTGCCAGTGTATCCAGATTCCAGCACGCCGCTGACCGCGCTTAAAATCACGTCACGGAAATCACGCCCGGTGCGCACCAGCTCCCGCGGTGACTGCTGGGCAAGCACAGGGAACACATCATGGCTTCTCAACGCTTGCAGGTGCGCTGCCGTGACCATGCCCAAGCGGTCACCCGTGCCGAAGGAACGAGGCTTCGTGCAAACGCTGGGACGCAGATCGAGCAGGTCACCTAATGCAAGATAGTTGTGCCAGTCCAGCGGATAGAGATACACATCCTCCAGAAGCACTGCGTCAGCAGGCTCAGGCGTGGGTAGGGGCGACACACTGACTACAAATCCGTGCGAGTCCTGTTTTGCAAAAGCGACTTCGAACCCCTCTCCTTGCCGAACCGAGCGGGGATAGAAGCGAATGTCATGTTTTTCTACGAACTCGGCGACCCTGCTCCAGTCTGTATTCACCCTCGCGCCTCCCCATTAGTAATGCATTCGGCTAACCTCATCGCAGTATCTCCTCATAATAGCGGCGGTACATCCACTCCATCTCGTGATACTGACGCATCAACTGAAAGGTGGTCTCGATGAGCTTCTCCTCATCCCGCACGAACAGCGGCTGCCCCTCTTTCAGAACCTGAAACTGAATGCGCACTGGCAACCGATGGAAAAGCACAAGGTCAACGGTGGGAGAGTACATGCTGCCGATGTCCGCTTCGTCGCGCTTATCGGGGTTATCGAGCAGCACGGCGATGTCGACGTCGGAGATGGGCATCTGCTCGCCACGCGCCCACGAGCCGAACAGGAAGATAGCCACCACTTTCGGGTGCTGCTGCACCTCGGCAAGGACGCGCTGCACGGTTTCAGGCAGGGTCGTGATGTCTATCGGCATCACGCGCCTCCCTCCAGCTGCAGCAGGCGCGGAATGGCTCCTTCGTAGGCATCCAGAAGGTCGTCTATCGGTATGCAGATACGCTCTCGTCCGTTCACTGCGATGCGAAGAACATGCTCCGCAGTTACCGTGCCCAATTCACGCGCCTCGATGCCGTGTGTCTGGGCAATCTCCCGCAGGCGCGGCAGGTTAGCTTGCGGTAGCGACACGATGATGCGCGAAGCGGTCTCGCCAAACAGCGCGGCGTCGGTGCGATCCTCGGTAGTTATGGCGATGTCTGCCCCTAGCCCTTCTCCACCGTTCACCTGGCCCAGCACGGGCAGACAGCACTCCGCCAGCGCCACCGCCAGACCGCCGTCAGAGCAGTCATGCGCGCTGTGCAGCAGCCGCTGCGCAATCGCCTCGCGCACGCAGGCTTGCAGTTGCTTCTCTGCATCAATGTCCAGCGCAGGCGGCGCACCCGCCTCGATGTCATGCACCACCGCCAGATACTCACTGCCGCCCAGCCCCTGCAGCGGGTCACGCCAGCCTTCAGGGATGAGCAGAACTACCCGATCGCCTGCCCGTCGGAAACTCGCCTTGCAGTGTAGCGTCGCGTCCTCCAGCAGACCTACCATGCCGATGGTGGGGGTAGGAAACACCGCGCCATCCGGCGTCTCGTTGTAGAAGGAGACGTTGCCGGAAATGACGGGCGTCTCCAGCACCTCGCAGGCGGTAGCGATGCCGTCCACTGCCCGCTCGAACTGCCAGAAGATTTCGGGACGCTCGGGGTTGGCGAAGTTCAGGCAGTCGGTCACCGCCAGCGGTTTCGCACCCGTGCAGGAGATATTGCGCGCGCATTCGGCAACGGTGTGCATCCCGCCCACGAAGGGGTCCAGATAACAGTAACGTCCGTTCCCGTCGATTTTCAGGGCGATACCCTTGCCTCCTGTCCCGCGCAGGCGCAGCACCGCCGCATCGCCGCCCGGCAGGTAGGCGGTTTGCGTTTGCACCATATGGTCGTATTGCTCGTATACCCATCGCTTGCTGGCGATAGACGGCGATGCCAGCAGCCCCAGCAACACGCGGTTCAAGTCTTCGGGTTCGGGCAGGTGCAGGGGGTTGAACTCGCGCACACGGGCGATGTACGCTGGCTCTTCCGCCTTCAGCGTGTAGGTCGGGCAGGCGTCGGTCAGGAAGGCGGCAGGGAACTCGGCGGCGATTTGCTCGCCTTCCTTCACGCGCAGGATGCCATCGTCTGTCACCTGCCCGATGACAACGGCGTTTAACCCCCACTTGCGGAAGATGCTGGCAACTGCCTCCTCACGCCCCTTTTTGACAATACACAGCATCCGCTCCTGCGACTCGGAGAGCATCACCTCGTAGGGAGTCATCCCCTCCTCTCGGCGAGGCACTTTCAGCACGTCGATCTCCATGCCCGTACCGCCCTTGAAGGCGGTCTCGCTGGTGGAGCAGGTCAATCCCGCTGCGCCCATGTCCTGAATGCCCACGACGTCGCCGGTTGCCAGCGCTTCCAGCGTGGCTTCGATGAGCAGTTTCTCGGCGAAGGGGTCGCCCATCTGCACGTTGGGGCGTTTCGCCTCCGAGTCCTCAGTCAGCTCCTCACTGGCAAAGGTCGCGCCATGGATACCGTCGCGTCCGGTACTGGAACCGACGTAAAGCACTGGATTGCCCACTCCTTCCGCGCGCGCCCGTGCAATCTTGTCGATGCGCACAAGACCCACCGCCATTGCATTGACCAGCGGGTTGCCCGAATAACATCTGTGGAAATAGACCTCTCCAGCAACGGTCGGCACGCCCACGCAATTGCCATACCACGAGATGCCCCCCACCACGTGGGTGAAGAGGTACCTGTTGCGGGCGTTGTCCAGCGGGCCGAAGCGCAGGCTGTCCAGCAGGGCAATCGGGCGTGCGCCCATCGTGAAAATATCGCGCAGGATGCCCCCTACCCCCGTCGCTGCGCCCTGAAAGGGTTCTACCGCTGACGGATGGTTATGGCTCTCCACCTTCATCACGATGCCCCAGCCGTCGCCGATGTCCACCACGCCCGCGTTCTCCAGTGCGCCGCCCTCCATTGCCTGGCGGTACTCTCGGAATCGGCGCAGGATGGGGCGCGAATATTTATAGCCGCAATGCTCTGACCACATCACGGCGAACATGCCCAGCTCGGTGTAGGTGGGCTCCCGTCCCAGCAGTTCCACAATGCGCTGGTACTCCTGGTCGCTCAAGCCCATGTCGCGGTACACTTTCGGGTCTATCATGCAAACCTTCCTCGTTGAATGCACAGGCTTTCTGAGGGCATTATAACATTCTGGGACAGGAGCTTCAAGGTGAGTTCAGGGGAGGAGTAGTTCATCTACCTTTACCGCGCTTTCCGGCTTCTGCAAAGGGGCTATCGGCTCGCCCATCATGTAAATCCGTCGCGAACGGTAGCCATAGCCCTCGCCCATCGGCGCGGGGTCACGGTAGACTTCGATGCAGTGTCCATCCAGATTCACAATCCAGTATTCGGGGATGCCTGCCCGCGCGTACAGGGGGGCTTTTACCTCGCGGTCATACTCCAGTGACGTCTGCGCCACCTCCACTACCAGCAGGGCGGTCGTCGGGTGCGCGTGAACGTAGTCGCCTACCTTGCCCGGCACGACGGCGATGTCTGGTTCGGGTTCGCTATCGCCCAAAGAGAGCGGCAGTTGCACCCGCACGCGGTAGCCCTCCCCAAACAGTTGCCAAAGTCGCTCCGCCAGCAGAGTCACGACCTCCCCATGCAACGGACTGATGGGTGACATCTTCACAATCTCTCCCTCAATGAGCTCGACCCGTTCCCCCTGAAAGAATCCTATCTCTGCCAGGCGGTAGTACTCCTCGCGCGTGAACCGACGGCGCGGGATGGGAACGGTTTTCGGTTGCTCCAACGTTTGAACCATAGGTATCACTCCCCAATCAGCATTATCCAGTACTTCATTCCCCGTCGTCAAGGGCTTCCTATGCACGTGTCACGTGACCGAGCCCGTCCAGCCCAGCTGCCCTGACCCCACCTTGCCCAACCTCTACCAAATGCGATACCATTATGTTATCTAAGGAGAAGGGGAACGATGGAGGGAGAGAGTCTTCTACAAGAGTTACAGACTATTGATGCGCAATGCATCATGTCCACCTACGCGCGGCAGCCGGTGCTGTTCGTGAAGGGCTGCGGGGCGCGACTGTGGGATGCGAGCGGCAGGGATTACATCGACTTTTTGGGAGGTATCGCCGTTGACGCGGTGGGGCACTGCCATCCGCGCGTGGTGCAGGCGGTGCAGCAGCAGATAACGCGACTGATTCACGTCAGCAACCTGTTCTACACCGAGCCGCAGTTCCGTTTGGCGCAGAAGTTAACCGCCGTGGCGGGTATGGACAAAGTGTTCTTCTGCAACAGCGGCGCGGAGGCGAACGAGTGCGCACTCAAAATCGCGCGCAAGTGGGGCAAGCGCAAGGAACCGCCTGCCATCGAGATTGTGGCAGTGGAGGGAGCGTTCCACGGACGGCTTTTTGGCACGCTGTCGGTGACGGCACAGGCAAAGTATCAGAAGCCCTATGAGCCGCTGGTGCCCGGTGTGCGCGTGGTGCCGCGCAACGATGTGCCTGCCCTGCGCGAAGCCATTACTCCCAGCACCTGCGCCGTTATTCTGGAGCCAATTCAGGGCGAAAGCGGTGTGCATCCGCTAAGCGTTGAGTTCCTCCACGCGGCGCGCGAACGCTGCAACGAGGTGGGTGCGTTGCTCATCTTCGACGAGGTGCAGACCGGTATGGGGCGCACGGGCGCGTGGTTTCTGTGGCAACAACTGGGTATCGCGCCCGACGTCCTGACTTCCGCCAAGGCGCTGGGCGGCGGGTTGCCTATCGGGGCGTGCATGGCGCGGGGCGAGGCGGCAGACGTGCTGGAGAAAGGCGACCACGGCTCCACCTTCGCGGGCGGTCCGGTGGTCGCTGCCGCCGCTCTCGCGACCATCGAAGCCATTGAGGCGGAGGGTATGCTGCACAACGCAAGCACGATGGGCGACTATCTCCGCCAACAGATTGCCTCATGGCGCGAGACTCTGCCAGTTACCGAAATACGCGGTGCAGGCATGATGATTGGCTTTGACCTCGACGTGCCTGTCGCCAGAGCGGTGGTGGGCAAGGCGCTACAAGAGGGCGTGGTGGTGAACGCCACCGGTGAGAACACCATCCGCCTGTTGCCCCCGCTGAACTTGTCGCGCGAGGAGGCAGACGAGGGGTTACACCGACTGAAGACGGCGATTGAAAACGCGGTAAAGGAAACCAGCCATGCCTAAATCGTCCTCCCGCTTCGTCTGCCAGCAGTGCGGATATGAGTCGCCCAAATGGATGGGTCGCTGCCCAGAGTGTGGCGCGTGGGACAGTCTGGTGGAAGAGGTCGTGACTCCCCTTCCCAAGCGAAGTGCCGAGCGCAAGGCGCCACTGGGCGCGGCGCAACCCGTTCGGCTCGCGGAGGTATCAGCAGAAGATGTGCCCCGCCTGTCGACAGGCATCACGGAGCTGGATCGAGTGCTGGGCGGAGGGATTGTGCCCGGTTCTCTTGTGCTGCTGGGCGGCGACCCAGGTGTGGGCAAGTCCACCCTTCTCACGCAGGTGGCAGACCTCCTCAGCCACGAGCGTGTGGTGCTGTATGTGTCGGGCGAGGAGAGCGCGCACCAGATTAAACTGCGGGCGAAACGGCTGAGCGTGACGGGCGTCAACCTGTTCGTGCTGTCGGAAACCAGCCTAGAGGCGATACTGGCGCAGATCGACCACCTGCAGCCCGCGCTGGTCGTGGTGGACTCGGTGCAGACCACCCAAACGAACCAGCTGGAGAGTGCGCCGGGCACGGTGGCACAGGTGCGGGCGTGTGGGGTGGCGTTGCAGCGGGTGGCGAAGGAGCAGGGCGTTGCGGTGTTCCTCGTGGGGCATGTCACCAAAGAGGGCGCGCTGGCGGGACCGAAGGCACTGGAGCATCTGGTGGACACCGTACTGACCTTCGAGGGCGACCCCCATCTGAACTACCGTATCCTGCGCGCCACCAAGAACCGCTTTGGCAGCACCGACGAGGTCGCGCTGTTCGAGATGCGCGAGCAGGGGCTGGTGGCGGTGCAGAACCCCTCCGAATGGCTGTTGTCGGAGCGGCCGACGCACAGCCCAGGCTCGGTGGTGACCGCCATCATGGAGGGCACGCGCCCCCTGCTGGTGGAGATTCAGGCGCTGGTGACCCACTCGTACCTCAGCCAGCCGCGCCGACAGGTAACGGGTCTGGACTATAACCGCGTGAACATGGTGCTGGCGGTGCTGGAGAAGCGAGCAGGCATGCGCCTGAGTGACAAGGACGTGTTCGTCAACGCGGCGGGCGGCATCACTGTGCGCGAACCCGCTGCCGACTTAGCCGTCGCGCTGGCAGTGGTGAGCAGCCTGAAGGACAAGCCCCTTCCCCCCGATATGGTGGTGTTTGGCGAGATAGGGCTGGCGGGCGAGGTGCGCTCCGTGGTTCACACGGAGCAGCGCGTGCGCGAGGCGGCGCGTCTGGGCTTCTCGCGGGTACTGCTGGCGCGGCGCGACGCCAAACTGCTACGGGCACGGGGGGTGGAAATTACTCTGGACGGCACATACACCGTCCGCGATGCCGTGGGGGTGGTGGAGGGGTAGGTGTCGCGCGGACGAACCCTGCACGATTTTTTTGCCCCACCCCCGCAAAAAGGCTTGCAATGTCACAAGTCTTATGTTATAATAGAACAAACTGCTTAGAGGGAGAGCGAGCATGAAAGTAAACATCACCATAGCACTGGTGTTGATGTGTATTTCTACTCTCCAGCCAACGGGGGGTACAGATCCCTTCGTTTTGCCGTATGCCTTCGTTAGCCTGAACCTTCAGCAAGATACCTCTACCGACCCCGACAGCCTGCTCCGACAAGCGTATGCCATTAAAAGCCAGGGTAAACGGGAAGAGGCACGTCCGCTGTTTGAGAAGTTGATGCAGGACTACCCACGCACAACAGTAGGAGTGGAGGCGCGCTGGATGGTCGCCTACTATCGCCTCAACGACAGGCAGTTCGACGAGGCGCAGAGGCTGTTCCAACAGGTGGCGGATGATCCTCTGGCTAAGCCCGACATCGCAGCGGAGGCGTTACTGCAGACAGGCTTTGTGTATCTCTCCCGTTTTTGGGCACAGCCGCCTGTGTCAGGTGAGGAACGGTACAAGCTGCTGGAGTCGGCAAAGACGCGGCTGCTGCAGATTGCCCGGAACCTTTCCGCGCGCACGGACGAGGTGGGGCGCACCGCAGCGGCCTACGCGTTGCTGGGAGTAGGGGAAGCGTGTTCGTACCAGGGTGACCCGTTTGGTGCGGAGAAGCATTACCGCACCATCGTATCTATGAAGGAAGGCGTTTCGCCTGTCGTACTGGCGCAGGCTTGGTATGGGTTGGGCGTCAGCCTGTACCGGCAACGGCGGTATGGTGAAGCGCTGGAGGCCTTCGAGGTGGTGAAACAGTTTGGCGAGTCGGGCGAGGGGATGGTGCTTCGCGCGCTGGCTTTGGGCAATGCGTTGCCGGAGCGGGCGTGGCTGTGGCAGGGGGCGATTTGGGCACATCTGGGCTACCCAGACCGCTCTGTCGCGGCCCTGGAGCAAGGGGTGAACCGTCCCGAGCGTCTGGCGGGGAAGCGCAACTCGTTGCTTCTGGCTCAGGCACGAAGGTCTCTGGAGGGAATGCGTCAGGTGCTGGCACGCCGTCAGGAACAAGAGCGAAAGATGGCGGAGGCAAAGCGTTTGGCACAGCAGCTGGAGCTTGCGCCCATGACAGCAGCCTCCTCTTCGCAAGTTCCATTACCTGAGAAGTAAGGAGGACGAGCGAAATGCGTCGGTTCATCTATGGCTGCTTCGCACTACTTCTTTTCACAGCGATTGCCTTAGCGGATGAGAGACCGAATAAGGAAGGAGACCCACCTCCGGGATTAGAACCGCCTCCGCCGCCATGGGAAGGCACCTGTCCCTTTGACCCGCCGGGGTGTCCGGTTCCTGACCCCGGAGATGGAGGGGAGCCGCCGGGCGGTGGTGGGTCGTGCGGACCGGAGGGTGTCTATCCGCTGTATGCGCCCAGCGCAGGCGACCCGGTCAACCTGGCAGCCGGCGTCGAGGCGTATCGTCCAGCTGACGATTTGGTGGTCTACAACCCGTATGGTCCGCGGGTCGTGTGGCGACGGCACTACTACAGTTCATTGGCGATTCTTGGGCAATCGTCGCCCGGGCTACCTAGAGGATGGGTGCATACCTATGACATCACATTACAGCGGGCAGGAAACAACCCGAATACATGGAACCTGACGCTCGTCTATCCTTACGGCGCGGCAGAGCCGCTTCAGGCGGAGTTGAACGCGCAGGGGCAACCGACAGGGATGTTGACCCCTCCGAGCGGCAGCCCTTACTTTGTGCGTGGAGTTCCTTCGGCAACGCCGTATGTGTGGCAATCGGTCACCATTACCTGGCGCGACCAGACGCAGTGGACGTTTGTGCCTGTTGACGGCTATGTGTATGTGTTGAGTGCAATTACCAACCGCGTCGGGCGGTCGATTACTTTCACGTGGGATGCCCAGCGTCGGCTATTGCAAGTGACGGAGGCGGGCAGCGGCATGGTGTTGTTGAGCCTGACATATAACGCACAAAACCTTCTGGCTAACGTTACCGACGCGTATGGGCGTCAGGTCTCGTATGGGTATTCTATGCCCGCCAACCTGTCGGTGCTCTGCTTGACCTGGGTGTCGCAGGTGGTGGCGGCAGGCACTCCCAACCCGCCGAATCGCTATTCGTATGGGTATGTGGCGTATGCCACGGATAAGCCTTTACTTTCCAGCATCACCGTGCCGAGCCCTACCGGTATTGGAATAGCCACTTCCACCTTACAATACCGTAACGGACGGGTGGTGGCGCGAGTAGATGCCAACGGCAATCGTACGGAGTATCAATACGACCTTGCGGCGCAGCAGACGACAGTGGTGGTGAAAAACTCGTTGGGTAACGAGGTTTACAAGTGGACCCAGAAATATAGCGCGTCCCGGCGCAACACGGGCACTATAGACGCAGGGGGCAATCACGTCACCATAGAATACAACGACCCTGCCAATCCAGGACGCCCTACGCGCATCGTGGAACGGGACGGTAAGCAGACCACCTACACCTACGATGCATACGGCAATGTGCTGACAGTGACTAACCCGCGCGGCATCACGACTACCTACACGTACGACTACACTGCCTTTCCACTGGGAAGGCTGGTACGGGTGCAGGAGGGCAATATGCCACCCACCACGTATACCTACTACGAGCCGTCGGGTTTAGTCCAGAGCGTGACCTCGCCCAAGCCGGGGTCGGTGAACGGGGAGACGGTGACTACCAGCTACACTTATGATGCGCTGGGCAATGTGTTGACGGTGACTGCGCCGGGTAACAACGCGACGCCGGTGATGGTAACCACCTACAACTACACGCAGGACGGCAGTTACACGCAGCCGGCCAAAGTGGGGCAGCCCCTCACGGTGACGGACAGTCTGGGCAATGTCACTCGCTACCGGTACGACGCGCGGGGCAACCGGGTCCAGGTCACGGACGCCAACGGCAACACGACCGATTTCAGTTATAACATTGCAGACCAACTGGTGTTAGTGCAATACCCGGCGACCGGTCAGCAAGGGAGCGGGCGGGCGCGCACGCAAAACGTGTATCTGTATCCGGGCGGACCGCTGCGTCAGGTGCTGGAGTATGACGAGAGCGGCACGCAAATCCGGCAGGTGAGTTACACTTACGGGGCAGAAGGACATTTGGTGCAGCGCACGGGCAGCACGGAGGTCGTCAGTTACGTCTATGATGCAACCTATCGGGTGGTTCAGGTGCGCGACGGCAAGGGCAACGCCACCTCGTTCAGTTACAACCAGCGCGGCGATTTGGTGCAAATCACCTATCCGGGCGGGGATAGCGTGCAGTTCGCGTATGACGCCGCGGGGCGCGTGGTGCAACGGAGGGACGGGCGGGGTATCGTGACCAACTATGTGTATAACGACCCCGAAGGGTTGTTGACAGGTATCGAATATCCGGCTTACCCTGCGCTGAACGTGAGTTTCACGTACGATTCGGAGGGTCGCCGGGCGAGCATGACGGACGCCGTAGGGGTGACCACCTACAGTTACGACCATGTGGGCAACCCGTTGAGCGTGAGCGTGACCTATGCGGGCTTGCCGACGCGGGTCATCACCTACAGTTACCATGCGGACGGCAGCCGCGCAACCATGAGCACCCCAGCAGGCACCTATAGCTATACGTATGACGGGGCAGGCAGGCTGGTAGGGCTGAATGCGCTGGGCTGGAGCGCGAGCTGGACCTATGCGCCCAACGGCTGGCTGTTGACGCAGACGCTAAACGGGGCAAGTACGACATACGAGTATAACGCACGCGGCTTTTTGACCCGTTTGACCAACCGCGACGTCGGGGGTAATGTGCTCTCGGACTTCCAGAACCTGCGTTACGACGGGGTGGGCAACCGCACGCAGATGACGGTGTCGTTCCCCGCCACGCCCAGTTTGGGTGGCGTCACGAACTTCAGTTACGATACGAAGAACCAGTTGCTACAGGAGCAGTCCACGCGAGTGGGAGGCTATACCTTCCACTTCGCCTACGACCCGGCGCAGAACCCGACGCAGTTCAAGGGACAGTCTCGCACCTACAATGTGAACAACCAGCTCATCGGCGCGGGCTTTGGCTATGACGGCAACGGCAACCCGGTGCTGTATAAAGGCGTGAACCTGTCGTTTGACCCCGAGAACCGGATGACCGCTTATGGGAACATCCTCACTGCCGGCTACAACGGGGACGGCTTGCGGGCGTGGAAACAGACGGCATCGGGCAGGAGGTATTATCTGTACGACGGCGAAGAGTTAGTATGTGAGTTAGACGCGGCGGGCAACGCGGTGGCAGGAGTGGTCTTCGGGGCAAACGGTTTGCTGGTATATGGCACCACCGGCTACCAGTTTGACCCGCAGGGCAACGCAGTGCACCTGATGGACGCTGACGGTTTGGTGCTAGCGCACCTTGCCTACGATGCGTGGGGTCAGCGCATGTCTGGTAATAACCCGACACCATACGGCTACAAGGCGCAGTGGGGCTACTACACCGACGGGGAGACGGGAGTGCTGTTACTGACGCACCGTTACTTAGACCCCGCGACAGGAAGGTTTTTGACCCGAGACCCGATTGGGTTTGAGGGAGGGGTCAATCTCTACGCCTACACACGCAATCGCCCCGTCATGCTGCGAGACAGCAGAGGTACCTTTGCATGGGTTCCTGCCATCTGCGCAGCGTGCGCAGTGTGCCTCGCGGGGTTCGTAGCCAGTTGTTGGGACTGCGGATTCGATGCCTCCTGCTGGAGTAATTGCGTCAGTGGGATATGGGAAAATCTGCCGCTATGGACTAAAGTATTGTGTGGTGGAGCGTGTATTGGATGTGCAGGGATGGTCATTAAGCCAGGACCAGTTCCTGAGCCGCATCCCTTACCTGTTCCGCCTCCGCCCGGCAACCCCACCCCTAATCCGTCGCCACAACCGGATTGCCCGGGCAATGGAAGGGATGGACACGATCCAGAGCGATTCCGTTTAGTATGTATAGGTCTTTGCGAGGCGTTGTGCTCGAGAAATTCTGGGATCGCTTACTTTCAGTGCTTTGACAGATGCTTTCTCGATTGTGTTAGGAACATTGGACCTGGACCCGATTACCGGCCTTACGAGCCGTTCGCCATCTATTGAGCGTGAGGAAAGTCCCATGATTAGGAGAATATCCAGTCACGGCACGCCTGCCCATATACTCAGGATACTCGGCCGTATAATAGAACTTGAGGAGAAAGGCGAGTTTAGCGCCGCTCTCCACGTACTTGAGCAGTATCTGGATGAGAGAGGTAACCTTCCAGAGGAGTGGCGTTCACGCTTGGAGACCAAGCGAGCATTGCTCAGCAGGCTGTGCGACCCCAATTACTCTCCTCCTGCCTTTCCCGCCCCAGAACACTACGAGCCTCTACGCAAACTCAGCAGGGCAGCCTTAAACCGAGGTGACATCGCGGAGGCTCTGCGCAAAGAATGGGAATATGTGCAGTATTTGTCCGTCGGTACACGGTCGCTTCAGTACGCTCTATCCGACCTTGCAGAACTAGCTTTAGCCTCAGGATACGAGAGGCTGGCGAAGGCGTTTGCCCATTTATTCGTCGCACATTTAGAGTTCAGGAATGCGCTTTCAGGCTCTGCATTAAACCTGGTGGTTTTTGAACGAGAGGACGAGTATGCTTATCTGTCACCAGAGGATGTGATACCCGCAGGACCGGCGCAGGTAGCTCTCCGGTTCATTGGCGAGGAGGACGACCCCGACTGGTTCACGATTTTGGAGCGTTGCTTAGAGGAAGCAGAAGTGTTTCGAAGGAAAGCAGAAGAATTACAGGGGGTGCGGGAACCGTTTTTTGAAAACCGTTCCTTGAATCTGATGAAGGTGCTGGTTTCCGCCTATTTAAAACACGGCAGGACGCAGCGTCTTGAAGGGTTCTTGCAAAAGCATCCCGAGGCAAGCAGGTTTTTGTCGGAACATGGTGACATTTGAGGCTCAAAGGTTGTTGCAGCTATGTTTTTTGACCCGCGACCCGATTGGGTTGGAGGGGGGCATCAACCTGTATGCGTATGTGGGGAACGGGGTGGTGATGGGGGCAGACCCGAAGGGCTGCGGTATCGTTGATATTTGTTTAACATTAGCCTA